>JAZOSA010000090.1:0-24364 GCA_045656905.1 Bacteroidales bacterium | reverse complement strand
CATAGAAATTGGATACATTGGAAGGTCTGGAGCACCAGCTACAAGCATAGATGCCATGCCTTCTCCACTGATAATCATCTGTTCTCCTCTGTTTGTCTTGACTGCACTTTGGAAGAAGCCGCCGACTTTAACATCAACAATTATCTCTTCTTCTGATGATGAGACCAAACTTTCTTGAATTCTAATTGGAGCGTTTTTTGTAACGCTGACCCATTCTTGTGCCGAAAGCAAGCCCGATGTTAAAAGCATCACACTTACTACAAAAAATAACTTTTTCATTTTTAAAATTTTAAAATATTTACTTGGTTAAAATAATTTTCTCAATTGTCACATTATCGCCTTCTCTTATCTCGAGGAAATAAATGCCATTTGTCAAATCAGACAAGTCTATCTGTCCGTCATTATTATTTCTTCTCATAACGACTTGACCTTGATAGTTATACACAACAGCATCGAATGATTTATCGCTGTCGACATATATCATTCCTGAAGTAGGATTTGGGAATACCGATGTCTTTCCTGAGACAAATTCGTCAATGCTTTCTGTTGATTTCTTGTTTGAATCGAATATCACGAATGCAGGTGCCGAGTATAAATCACCGCTCCTCGCAACCACACTGTAGGTATATATTCCTTCTTCTATTTCTTCGTAATATACTGTTTCTGACTGTGTTGAAACAATTTCGCCGTCGCGTCTAACAATATATTCTTCCGCATTTTCACTTGCAGTCCATGTCAATGCGAGTCTATTATCTTCCTGCATTCTTGCCTTAAGGTCAGCAACTGATTCAAAAGGCGCAATCGTTGTCAGAGGAGGGAATGAAATCATATCAATGGCAGCTCTATCGTTGCCTTCTGTTGTCTCCGCATCTTTGACATATCTCCATTCGATAGTATGTTTGCCTTTTGACAATTTATACGAATAAACGTCCCAAGCGACTTCGCCCGACCATCTTTCTCTCTCTCTGCTATCAACAAAAAATACCAGATAATCAGCATCTTGTTCTGAAGAAACTTTTCTATAAAATTTCAATGTGCCTGCTTCTTTAACATCAATTTCTATCTTTAATGAAGAATATTGTTCGTGGCCGATTATCGCCGACTTGGCACAATAGAGGCCTTCATAAGCGTTTGTATTGTCAATAACCCAAGCATTATTTCCAAGTTTCCAATCATAAGACGAGAAGTCACCTGTTTCAAAATTTTCACTTATTGAACCTATTACGAGGTCATATTTAGAATTTAAGACATTATATTTTGAACCTACTGAATAAATCACTTCATACACAGAAGACAATACTGCTGAAGAAGATACGGTAAAATCTGTTGTAACAAAGAATGTCTCTCCCGCTGCCACTTCATCAGTGCGTATCGTTGTGTTTTCAAACTCAACATCAGAAGAAGCCACGAACAATTCTGTCAAGACATCGTAAGCCGGACTATTTCCTACATTATCAAAAGTGAGTTTCAATGTTGCTGTCTCACCTGGTTTCACAATGTTATTTGGAAGTATTGTAATTTCGTTCAAGGCAAATTCCGGAGCGAAAGCGTCAATGCTGAATGCTGTCTGGTATGTTCCAATTTTGTCGGTGCATGTCAAGACGAAGTTGATTTTCTCTTGATTTGGCACGTCAGCAGCAACATAGAAACGAAATGCTTTTTCCAGACTTACGATTTCTTCAACATTTATCGTTGCTAACATTTCGCTATTATCTTCAATCTCAATATATTCAGATGTCGTTGACAATTCTATTGTCACATCACTTGCGCCCTCAACGCCTATATTTTTGAGGTTAAGACTAAGGTCGATGTATTCATTGCAATCCATCTGACCATCTTCTTGATTGAGGTTGTAAGAATCTACGACCATATATGCGCCTTTTGTCGGCATTACATTTATGTCAATTATCTCAGTCACTTTGTTATATCCTATCACAACGACCTGAGCCTTGCCTACTTCCGTAAGTTCTGGGAATGTGATATTTGCTGTTCCGTTCTCGACATAAGCAGAACCTATGATTTTGTTATCGACCGACAATGTAGCGATTCCGAAGTCAGTGTCGGCGTTCACTGCCAGCGATGTCATTCCTGTTTGCAATACTGTCGGCACTGTGCTGACGCTCATCTTCTTAGGTGTTTCTGTTCTAAGTATCATTGAAGGGTCGCCGAAGAGAATCCAAGTGTTATGTGTCGCTTCGCCGTACTCATCTTTAGACATATCCAAGACATACATATTTCCGTTGCAAGACGCGCCTGCGAGTGTATGTTTATATCCTTCACGATGTTCTGCCAAGATTCTCACCATCTCGTCTTGTCCGTACATAGGAGGACGCCATGGTTGCAATATTGTCGCGAACATTCCGCCGATGGCACCTGTAGGTGCGCCGGTCTCTGGATTCGTTGCTCGCATCCATGCTTCTGCGAAACACTCGCTTAAATTAAAACTTCCATTATCACATGCCACCGACCAGATAAAAGGTAACTTATAGTCATTCTTCAACTTATGAATATCATCATTGTTAAATCCTGTCACGACCCAACTTGTCTCTGTTCCGTGATTGCAATAGTTAATGACACCGACGCCATCATTAAATCTGCTAATCAAGTCATCTTTTGTTGGTTCATTGACTTTGTCATAATGTTGGGAAATATCTGTATAAGTATAATTTAATAAGGTGTCGCGGATATAATCCATATGAACGTAGTCGTATTCATTGAAATGACCTTTGCCTTCCTTTGCAGCGATACCTGCGCCATTAGAAAGCCAAGTAGCATTTTCGTCCATATCACGTTCGTAATATAAAATCTTATTGACTTGAGTTTCAACATCATTGACATTCTTAACAGAAAGACGTCCGACGAATACTTCTTCATAAAAGTCGTCGCCTTCCAACATGCCGAAATAGTTGTCAGAATAACCTTCATTCATTGAATGAGCAGGAAGGTCCGTATATTCGCCAATCAAGAGAAGATATGACAACTTAGGATTATTCTTATAATACTCAACGAGATACGCTTTAAGGTCATCTTCTTTGCCTGTCACAGACGATGCCACCATTGTTGTTGGGCGACCAGAGATGTTTTTCCAATCGACGAGAGGCTGAACTGCCTGCATATATTTGTCGACACACACGATGAGCATCTCGCCTTCATCAACTAAAAAAGCTCTGCTATTATCGTTATAATTGATGAAACGACGTTTGTATGAAGCATCAAATTCTGATGTTATTGTATTATTTCTTTTTGAACTAACTTTTTGATTTATACCATTTTCACTTGATTTCTTCACAGAAATGCGAAGGTCGGTATAGACGCGCAATGTCTTGGCGACAGGATTATATGCGTAAGGATAAACCATCAGATTCTGACCACGGAAATCTCTTATGACATAAGGTTTTTCCAGACTTGCCTGTTGAGATGGATAATACGCATCTTGTTGATACATATCGCCATAAGTAAAATCGACATTATCTGGATTTACGTCACGGCCGAAATTACCTTTTGAAGGAGCGACTTCAACGTTTTCAAAATCAACGTATTTTGAACTGACGACAGACACTTTCATATCCGCCTTGTCACCTATTATCATTGAAATCGGATACATCGGGAGATCCGGTGCGCCAGCGACAAGCATCGCCGCCATGTCATCACCGCTGATTATCACCTGCTCGCCTCTTGGTGTCGTCACTTTTTCCATAAAGAATCCGCCGACTTTAACGTCAACGATAATTTCTTCTTCCGACGACGACACAAGACGTTCCTGTATCTTAACGGCAGCGTTTCCATCAACGCCGACCCATTCCTGTGCTTGAACACATATTACATTAAATAAAAACGCTAATATAAAAGCTAGTCTTTTCATTATAAATCAATTATTTAACTATAACTTTTTCTATCATCACATTCTGACCGTCTATTATCTCAACGAAGTAGACACCTGTTGATAAATGTGACAAGTCAATTTGTCCGTCGTTATTATATTCTCTCATAACTACTTGACCTTGATAGTTATACACTACAGCGTCGAATGTGTTATCGAGTTTTATGTACAACATTCCTGATGTTGGATTTGGATATAAAGAAACTTCATTATCTTCAATTTTGATAATATTTTCTCCACTTTCAACATTTGAATTTACTACTAAGAAAGCTGGTGCCGAGTAATGATTTCCGTTTTTAGCCACGACTGTATAAGTCACGATTCCGTTGATTACATTTTCACTGAATGATGTTTCAGTCTGTGTAGCGACTATTTCGCCATCGCGTCTTACCACATATTCCGCAGCGCTTTCAACAGCGTCCCATGTCAATGTAATTATTTCATTTTTAATGTTATATTCCAAATCAGACACTGATTCAAGCATTTTCACCACGCTTATTGGAGGGAAACAAATATTGTCGAGATATGCCAAGTCATCGCCTTCGCTACCTGAAGTATCTTTTCTATATCTCCATTCCAAAGCATAAGTGCCTTTTTTCATTTTGCGAGTATATTGTGTCCAGTCAGTCTCACCTGACCATTTTTGGTCAACCAAAGAATTGACGAGGAACTCAAGCATATCGTAACCAGCTTCTGAAGATGTTTTGACATAGAATGACAACGGACCGTCTTCCAATACTTCCAATTGGACTTTCAATTTTGCGTATTTGTTATTCACCACGCCATCACTCTTAGCGCAATATTTTCCTTCATAAGCGTTAACGCTGTCTATAACCCATTTGCAACTTGCGCCAGATGGAGCTTCTATCTTCCATTCGTTAGCTGTGAAGTCGCCTGTTTCAAAGTCATCGCCCAAAAGACCAGCCTTCAATTCATAGATTTTCTTAACTGTAGTATAGTCAGCGTTTGCGGAGCAAACGATTTCGAAAAGAGAACCTACCAAGACAGAAGATGATATCGTAAATTCTGTTGTTGCAACGAAATTCTCACCAGCTGCCACCTCATCAATAAGCACTGTTGATTGAGCAAACTCGACATCTGAAGAACTGCTGAACACTTCTGCTATCACATCATTTGCTGTTGCGCCGCCGATGTTAGAGAATTTTATCTCCATAGTTCCTGTCTCACCAGGTTTAACAATCTTAGGTGTTGTACTGATGCTTTCTATAGCAAATACTGGAGAATAAGCGAAAGCGTAGAATGTTGTCTCCCATGTTTCCTTACCGTCGGAGCAAGTCACCACGAAATCTATTTTTGTTTCATTAGGAACATTTGGATTTACAGCGATAGTGAATGCGTTGTCAAGTTTTATTGTCTCATTTGATTTTATTGAAGATATCTGAGCATTGTCTTTTGTCACTGTAACATATTTAGAATCAGTGCTAAGTTTCACTATCACGTTAGTTGTTGGTTGCAGACCTATGTTTTTGACGCTCATTGTAACATTCGCTGTTTCGCCATAATCAAGGCGTTGATTATCATCGAGGAGTTCATATCCAGAATATATCACATAAGGTTTATCAGCAGGAACGACATTGAATTCCTTAATTTCTGTAACTCTATTATAACCAATAACGACCAACTTAGCCACTTCTTCTTTAATCAAAGGACTGAAAGAAAGTTCTGCCACGCCGTTCACCAATGGTGCTGAAGCGATTGCTTCGCCATTCAACGACAATGTTGCGATGCCGTAATCTGCTTGTGCGTTAACTGTCAATGATGTCATTCCGATGAACAGTTCTTTCTGAGGCACTGATACATTCAATGGTTTTGGGGTATCTGTTCTGACCATCAAAGAAGGGTCACCGAGGAGAATCCATGTGTCGTGAGTTCTTGGTCCGTCGAATGGGTCCATATCCATCATAAACATATTGCCGTTGCATGATGCGCCGCCGAGAGTATGTTTATAACCATCTCTCCATTCTGTCAAAATCGCATTCATTTCATCCTGACCATACATTGGTGGTTGCCATGGTTGTGAAATCCAAGAGAACATACCACCGATACCGCCTGTCAATCCGCCTGTTGCTGGGTTTACAGCACGCATCCATGATTCGCCGAAGCACTCGTCAAAGTCGAACTGTCCATTGTTACAAGCCACTGACCAGATGATAGGCCATTTGTTGTCGTTTGTCAATCTATGGACGTCATCAACAGAGAAACTAGCGACAGCCCATGTTGTTGGAGTGCCGTGATTGCAATAGTTAATCAATCCCAGACCTTTGCTATAGTCAACGATCATTGCTGGAGCTGCTGGGTTGTTAACTTCTGCGTAATATTGTGAAACTTTTGTGTATGTGTAATTTAATAAGGTATCGCGAATAAAGTCCATGTGCTGGTAATCTATTTCACCATAATGACCTTCGCCTTCATTAGCTGCCACGCCTGATGCTCTTGTCAACCATGTAGCGGTTTCATCAATGTCGCGTTCGTAATAAATAATCTTACTGACTTGGTTCACAGCGTCGCTCATTGAATTAACCGACAAACGACCGACGAGAACTTCTTCATAATTGTCATCGCCTTCCAACATGCCGTAATAGTTGTCAGATCTACCGCCGCTCATTGCTTCTGCAGGGATGTTTGAATGTTCACCGACTAAAAGCAAGTAAACCAACTCTGGATGTTCATTATAGTAGTTTTGAAGATACTGTTTCAAATTGCCGTTTGTCTTGGAATAAGCAACCATTGTTGTTGGACGACCTGAGATATTTTTCCATTCTACTAAAGGCTGGACTGCTTCCAGATATTTATCAGCGCAAACTATCAACATCTCACCTTCGTCTTCCACGAATGTATATCTCTCATTTGCAGGATAATTGATGAAACGACGTTTATATGAAGCATTGATTTCTGGGTCAACGCTATTGCTTCTCTTACGATTTAATTTTTGATTGATGCCGTTATCGCTTACTTTTTTTGACTCTATTCTGAGATAAGTGTAAACGCGCAATGTCTTTGTTACAGGATTATATGCGTAAGGATAAACCATCAGATTCTGACCGCGGAAGTCACGAATGATGTAAGGATTGCCGAGTGTCGCTGGTTGTTCTGGATAAAACGCATCTTGCTGATACATCTCGCCGTAAGTGTAAGGCACGTCAGCAGGATTTATCTGACGACTGAAGTTACCTTTTGAAGGAGCGACTTCAACATTTTCAAAATCAACGTATTCCGACTTCACGACTGACACTTTCATATCTGCCATATCGCCGACAATCATTGAAATTGGATACATTGGAAGATTTGGTGCGCCTTGTATCGGCATATATGCCATACCTTCTCCGCTGATAACCAGCTGTTCGCCTTGTGGTGTCTTTACAGTTTCTTTATAAAAACCGTCAATTTTTACATCAACGACGATTTTCTTTTCAGAAGATGACACTAATGTTTCTTGGATTTTAGTTGAACCGCCTTTGCTTATTCCTACCCATTCCTGCGCATTGAGCGACAATGCGAACAAACATAATACTATTAAAAAAGTTTTTCTCATTTCTTATTTTCGACATTAATTGAAAAAGGGGGAAATCTTGTTTCTCCCTTTTTACCGTTAATATTTATTGAATTACAACTTTGTTAACTGTGACTTCGCCATTAGCGATGACTTTCAAGAAATAAATTCCATTATTGATATTTTCAACAGAAATAACATCTTCTCCAGATAAAACGCCATTCATAACAACTTGTCCAACGCTGTTTATCAACTGATATTCATATCTTTGAACATTTGTTTTTACATTTATGACATCTTTTGCTGGATTTGGATATATTGTCATTTCCACATTTGGAAGTTCATTTACGCTTTCGCCGCTATCAAAGCAATTGACGACAAACTCTGTATTAACGCCTTCCTTGATATTCTTTCCTGAGTCATATATCTGTTTACCATCTTTATAATCAATAAGATAAGAACATTCATAACTATTATATTTTTCTTTTATGAATGAAACTGTAACTTTCGTTCCAACAACGACATCCTTTTCCTTAATCATTTCTGCTCCATCAAAGAGAGTGATTGTATCTGTAGGAGTATCATCACTATATTCGATTTTAAGTGCAGACTTACCCCATCCGTCACCGTAGCTATCTTTCAATGTAAACACCAATGTACATAAGTTCTTCAAGACAAATGAACCTTCTGAAGCGATTTCATTGTCAGCTGCGAATGTAAATTCAATAGGAATTCTTTCTTCTATTGTGCAAGATTCAGCGATAGTGACTTCAAAATCAAACGAAGCGACTTCATCAACTGCTATTGTTTCAATTTCACTTGTAGCATTCTTTATTGTGATGTATTCATTTGATGATGCGGCCGTTACGACTGCATTGGATGCTTTATAGTGACCTACATTCTTAAACTTAGCATGAAGTGTGTATGTTCCACCAGGAGTGTACACACCTTCCCATTCAACGCCTTGATATTCAATCACAGGGTCATCGACTACAACAGCTATCTTATTAATCCACTCTAAAGTATCATATTCTATTTTCGCAGTTACAACAATATTGTCCATATCTTCAAGACTCTTGTCAAGAACAAATGCGAACTCGTCAACCAAATCAATTGTCGCGCCTGCCTCTAATGTCGTGAAAACTGCTTCATTATCGCTGAATGTTATGAATTCAGAATCGCTGCTCAATGTAACCTTAGCTTCAGAAGCGACAGGGTCGTTACCCACGTTTCTTATTGTCAATGTCATTTTATTTTCATGATTTACAGGGAAACTCTTTGGTGAGAATTCATACACTGACAAGTAAGGACCTTCTGTTGGCAATGCAAGCACGCTCTTGATATAAGGAGCACGTTGTGGATGGGTCACCGTAATTGTAACATTACCTTCTGTAAGAACAGGAGTAATTGGCACGTCAACGGAACCTGATCTTCCTACCACTTCTGCGCCCAATAAGACACCGTCTTTTGATATAGCGACGTATGATGAAGGCTCAGCGAAGACTGTATAGAAGTCAAGACCCATATTAAGAACTTCTAAATGAGACACTTCATTAGGGATAGGATTTGTACGATATGGCATGACAGTACCGTCGCCGATAGTATGATAAGCTTCCCAATAGTACAACAACTCAATTCCCGATGTTGTTTCATAAGCTCCTGCGTGTGCATTTGTTACAGAAAGATTTCCTACAAAAGGAACTGCTGATAAAGCATTATACACGTCATCTTCCCAGAACATCTCGTAAAAACCTTCTTCAGTCTGTGTTGGATTTGGCATCTTGCTGAATACAGTTGTCGCTCCTACTGCGAAATAATAATCTTCGTTCCAATAACTTACAGGGCAGGAACCGATATAACCCCATGCGCCTTTCTTGTCGGCTCTTACGAATGCCTCTGCCAAGCAAGGTCCTTTATCTGTTCCCCAGTCACCTGTCAAACAGCAGTTTCCTATAGCCCAAAAATACTTATCTTCATTGGTAAGATTTTTAACGTCATCTGTATTGAACTCAGGATCAACCCATCCCAATTCAACACCGTGAGCTGT
Source organism: Bacteroidales bacterium (assembly GCA_045656905.1). Lineage (GTDB taxonomy): Bacteria > Bacteroidota > Bacteroidia > Bacteroidales > F082 > Limimorpha. The sequence goes on along the minus strand of JAZOSA010000090.1, from coordinate 14,926 downwards.
ATAGTTAACAAAACCAACGCCTTTGTTAATATTGTCGTAACAACCATTGTAGGTAGAAGTGTACTTATACACGGTATTCATTCCATTGCTTTGGTTGAAGAAGAAGTTTGTTGCATAATTGACAGCAGGTGTTCCAACTTTAGAATTCCACCAGTCATCAACGCCAGCAATAAACAAAGCATCGCTCAAATATGAAGGATCTGGCATTGTATATTGTTCATATTGAAGAACTTTTTCAACAAGAGATTCTAACTCTTCCACTGTCTCGCAACTCATTCTGCTGTAATAAATATCTGGGAAATAATCTCCATCGACGCTTGCGTAGTACAAGTCAGTAACTTTCAACGTTTTTTCTCCTTTTTCCAAACTAGGAGCAACGAGGTCTTTATCACCGACAATAACGAGGAATGATGGTCTTACCGCATCATATTGTTCTTTAACGTATGACTTGATGATAGATGGTGATGTTGTTGATTCAACATATTTCACGTCAATATAAAAACCCTTTTGTGTCTTCCATGCAAGCCATGGTTGAAGAGCTTCTTCAAACATTTTATTTGCCACAACTGTCATATGAACAGGAGTTCTGTATAAGTCAGGATGTTCTTCGAATACGCCAGCGACAGTTCTTGAATTGAACATCTGTTTATAAATGACGTCAAAGTATGGACTGTAAGAATCAACCAACATAGATTCTGTCTTTTCAAGGTCTGCGCCTTCAAAGTCAATTTCAACATTGATGTCATTATAAACTCTAAGTGTATTATTTCCAGGATTATAACTCACAGGATTCACTTGCAACGATGCGATTTGCATACCACGCATTGTGCCGAGTAGCTCAACGTTTACACTTGGAGCATCAGTGAAAGATCTTGTCTTATAAGCTTTTTCATTGTATTGAAAAACAACATCTTCCACTTTTGTATCTTTACTATATGAAGGTTGTTGTGGATAAACCCTTTCGATTCCATAATCGCTGAGTTTATAATCTGAAGTTGTATAGTTAACAATCTTAACAGATGGTTTTGCGCCAAAAGGAACGGCAATCAATTTCTTTGTCACAGGCAATGATGGAGCTCCGATTTCACCGCTTGCGACAGCATCAGAAAGGATAATTCTTGAGAAGTTTCCAAATTCAGTTTCAATAAGTTCTGTTTCAATTGCATTGTAAGAGAATGTTGTTTCAAAACCATTTAACGATGATTCTGAAAGTTGAGCAGCACCTCTAAAGTCTGATTTCAATTCAATACGACCTTGAGCAAAAAGACTGACATTTAACAACATTGCCAAACTCAAAATCATAACTTTTTGAAAAATAGAAATTTGCATTTTTTTCATTTGGGATTAGTTTTGTTATATTCTTAATTTTATTTCACTTTTATCACTCATCAACGCTCTCAAATTACGAGCGAAAATAAGTCTACAAATTTACGATTTTTTCGCTTATACTTATATATATTTTTTTAATAATTAATTACAGATTTTATGAGAAAAAACAAAGGAGACTTCATCGAGTCTCCTTTATATGTAAATTCATAACAATCAATACATTATCATCTTTTAAGTATTTTCCTGTATTGATTAGCGTCATTCAGTATTTCCATTGCTTTTTTCACCACCTTATCTTCTTGCAGCACAACCTGATAGTAATTTTCCATATCCCATTCATTACGAGCTATCAAAGCCTTGATTTGCAATTTAATAAGAGGTTCCGAACGTTCAAACTGTTCTTCATTCCATATCACGCCTTCTTTTTCAGCGAATTTCTTAAAATCCTCAATCATTGCTTCCGACACATTGAATTTTTTATTAAACATTTCAAAATCAGAATATTGCCTTGATATTTCATTTCTATGTTCCATAACATATTCTAGTGTAAAACGATTCAAGGCTCCTTTTCTAACCAAGTCGGTATACAACTTCGTCGCATACGAAGTGTCAACAGGCATAAAAATATCAGGCATAATACCACCTCCGCCATAAACCGTCCTACCGCTTACAAGTGTTGAATACTTCAGAGAATCAGGAAACTGAATGCTATCCGCATGATAAAATTCGCCATGATCCATTCGTTTTGTCATTTCCTTAAAATAATCTTCCGAACCTTTATCGTAAGAACGCTGGATACATCTTCCTGTAGGGGTGTAATATCGAGCAGTCGTAAGACGCACCACCGAACCGTCAGACAAGTTAAACGGTCTCTGAACCAATCCTTTACCAAAAGAACGTCGTCCAATCAAAACGCCTCTATCCCAATCCTGAACTGCACCGGAAACGATTTCACTGGCAGAAGCAGAACCCTCATCAATCAAAATCACGAGTCTGCCATCTGAGAATTTGCCGTTATGATTTGTGTTAAAAACCTGTTTCTGACTCTTATCACCTTCAGTGAAAACAATCGTCATATTCTTTTTAAGAAACAGATTGCTCAGCTCCGCAGCGACATTAAGATAACCGCCGCTATTTCCTCTCAAGTCAAGAACCAAAGACTTCATTTTCTTTGACTTAAGTTCAGCAAGTGCAGCTTCTATCTCTTCCATTGTAGTCTTTGCAAAACGATCCAATTTGATATAACCGACATTTTTGTCAAGCATAAAAGATGCGTCAATACTATTCAACGGTATCTTATCCCTAACAACATCAAATTCAATCAGTTCATCACTATTTCCACGTTTAATACCAAGAGTGACGACTGTCCCTTTCTTTCCTCTAAGATGTTTCGCAACGTATTCATTATTAACCTTTTTACCAAAAGCGTCTTCACCGTCAATCGTGACTATCTTATCACCCGCCATAATACCGACCTTATCAGAAGGTCCGCCTGGCACTGGTGAAACAACCAAAATAGTATCCTGGAATATCTGGAACGTCACGCCAATTCCTTCAAAACTTCCTTCCAATGGTTCGTTGGCTTTTTGAACGTCTTTCTTTGAAATATACGCAGAATGAGGATCTAACTCCTTGAGCATCGCAACGATAGCCTCTTCTGTAAGTTTTTCAAAATCAGCTGTATCAACATAATAATTATTGATTAGATAATAAAGCGTCGACACTTTTTGTGCAGCAGACTTCGCATCTAATTTCGCATCTTTCGACTTATCCTGAGCGCATAACAAAAGATGTGAAAAAACAATAATAACGGACAAAAATAACTTAATGTATTTCATATTTTTTTCCTTTTCAACATACCAAATTGCTCATTGTTCATTCCTAACCTCTTATTCAGGATTAATAATCACTGTCTGATGACGTCAAAATGATTATCTTCATATAACCTAATGATTGTCGAGGCTTTAGGTTTTGTCAGCACATCATGATAAAGTTGCACGACATAATCAACCGACGACTTAATCTGATCTGTGATTTCCACATATATAGAAGGAGCCTTATCGCCAGCAAGGTTTGCCGAAGTTGATGTTATCGGGCGTCCCAACTTGTGAATCAAAGCCTTACAGAAATCATTATCAACCACGCGGATACAAATCGTGCTATCGGCAGAGACGTTTTTCGCCAATCCCTTCGACTCCGAATAAACTATACTCAGTGGATTCTTAGCAGCCTTGATAATATCTGGAGCAATAGGAGGGAAATTCTTCACATAATCTTTCAACATTTCCACGCTATCAACAAGCACTATCAACCCCTTGCCTTTTGAACGCTCCTTAATATTATAAATCTTTTCGACAGCATCATAATTCGTCGCATCGCAACCTATTCCCCAAATCGTATCTGTCGGATATATAATGACTTTGCCTTCTTTTAACAAATCGCAACATTTGTTAACTTCTACATCAAAATTACTCATAAAATCACATTTTTTATTTGCAACAAAAATAATTTTTTTTTGACAATTGACAAATTACAAAAGAGTAAAGTTTCCGAGTTTTTTTATTAAATTTGCAACTTACTAAAAAATGAGTCATAACCATGTGGATATTTGTAATTGCAATACTTTTCGGACTTTGCTTCGCTTCACTTTTATATCTATTTAATAAAAAGCAGCATTACAGCAAATCCTTGACGCTCTTGCTATTTACATTAAGATTCATTTCCGTAAGTTTAATCATCGTACTTTTTTTCAACCCTTACATCAAGATAAAACAAAAAACGGTAGAACATTCAACGATAATCTTAGCCCAAGACAACTCTAAATCACTGATACTCACGAAAGATTCCAGTTTTTATAAAAACGAATATCCACTTCTACTTGACACATTGACAAACAAACTCAGTCAAAAATACATTGTCGACAAATACCTTTTCGGCAACAAAACAAAAGACTTTGACAGCATTGATTATCAAGACTATTACACCGATATCAGCGAAGTCTTAAAAACATTCAAGAAAGACTATTATAAGAAAAACGTCGGCGCAGTCATTCTTCTATCCGACGGAATCTGCAACAAATCACATTCTCCAGAACAAGACATCGAATCTTACCCATTCCCAATTTATACAGTAACACTCGGAGACACAACAAATTATCCAGATTTTTATATAAAAGACATTCATTACAACAAAACCTCACCATCAAATACTATCATCCCAATAAGATTAGTTGCAAACGCAAACAACTGTCGTAATAAAACTATGAATGTCAGACTTTTAGTCAACAACGAAATCGTTGAAGAAAAAGAAGTCGCCGTTAACTCAAATCGCTTCTCAAGCACAATAGACTTTAACATCAACTCAGAAGATGAAGACGTAAAACAGATTGACATTCAAATAAATAAGACAGAAAACGAAATAAGCTTAAACAATAATAACAAAAGAATATTCATTGATGTCATTGACAAACAATACAAAGCACTATTTTACGCCAAATCGCCACACCCAGACCTTGGAAGTTTAAGGAATATTTTAGGAGACAACTTTGAAGCAGAAATGATTTTTTCCGACGAAGAACTTCCAAAACTGAACAATTATGACATAATTTTTTTTCACCAAATTCCTTATTTTGGCATGGAAAATTATGATAATTTAAGCAATAAATTAAAGGCAAACAAAGAAATACCAATCTTCTATATTCTTGGCAATGAATCAGATATTGAAGCATTTAATTCAATGCAATCGACAATTGAAGTAAAAAAAGGAGCGGTCAGCAGCACACTTGACATCAAACCATATTACAACAGCACTTTCGGACTCTTCAACATTGATAACGAATCAATTAAAGCGATTAACATTTTTCCTCCGTTATCTATGCCTCACTGCGAGTTTTCATATAAGACAAATCACGATGTTTTACTCAACATGAACATCAATGATGTTTTGACGCCATCGCCGCTGATGACATTCAGCACCGACAATAACGGAAGAAAATGCGCATTTCTTTTCGGAACTGGAATTTGGAGATGGAAATTATATGATTTTCACAACAACGAAAGCTACGATAATTTTGAAGAACTATTTTCAAAATCCGTCAAATATCTTTTAACTGAAAAAGACAAGGAACTAATTATCAACCACAAAGACGAATATTTAAACAACGAGAACATCATTTTCACTGCCGACCTGAAAAATCCTAGTCAAGAGCTCGTAAACGAACCCGACTTAAGAATGAAAATCATCGACAAGCATTCCAAAAAAGTTTACGAATATGACTTTTCAAAAAACGACAATTCTTATTATCTAAATATCAATTCATTGCCTGAAGGCATTTACAATTTCACAGCTGAGACCCAATTAGGAAACACGAAATATTCCGAAGTTGGAAGTTTCTCCGTTGTCAGTATCGGTGCAGAAGCTCAGGATTTAGTTGCCAATTCCCAGAGAATGCAAATGTTGGCATCTCTCACAAACGGAAGAGATTTCACAGTCGGAGAATTAAACCAACTTGCAGAATGCATTGATAATGATAAGAGAATCACTTCCGTGATGAGAGAAGAGACAAATTATAAAGATTTTATCAATATGAAATTGATATTTTTTGTAATTTTATCGCTCATTTCAATTGAGTGGTTTTTAAGAAAAATGTTTGGAACATATTAAACAAACTGAAAATTGAAAATTGAAAACTGAAAACTGAAAATTGAATGTCTTACTAAGAACAAATTATTATTAACAATAAACATTAAGAAAATGAAAGTTGCAAAAAACACAGTTGTCACAATGACATACGTTTTACACCGCGAAACAGCTGACGGTGAAATTATCCAAGAAACCACAAAAGAACAACCATTCCAAGCTATATTCGGCGCTGGCATGTTATTACCAAAATTCGAAGAAAACTTAGACGGTTTAGAACCAGGCGCAACATTCGGTTTTGCTTTGACACCAGCAGAAGGCTACGGCGAACGCAAAGATGAAAACATCCTCGATGTCAACAAAGAAATCTTCGTACAAGACGGCGTTTTCAACGAAACAATCTGCCAAGTTGGTGCAACAGTATGGTTCACAGACAACCACGGACAACCATTCCCAGGCAAAATTTTGGAAATCGGCGAAACAACAGTTAAAGTTGACTTCAACCCAGAATTAGCTGGTGTTCCATTATATTTCACAGGCGAAATCTTAGACGTTCGCGAAGTTAACGAATCAGACTTCGGTGGCGGTTGCAGCGGTGGTCACTGCCACAATCAAAGCTGCTGCGACAGCTGCGGCGGCGGTTGCGGTGAATGATCAAAACTCAAGCAATAAAAAAAAGCGACTCGCGAGTCGCCTTTTTTTATTTTATCAAGATTAGAAGAGATAAACAAAACCAAACGAAGCTATTTGACGAGAATTAGCCCCAAGCTTAAATTCATTAGTTTTTTCCACTGTGCCACTTGGAGAAGTAACTCTTGTATGCATACAATTGATACTCAACAAACCTATTTCTGTAGTAAAGAGAATATGATCGTTAAACCTGTAAGTCAAACCTGGAATCAAACGACCACCGATAGCAAATGTTTTATCACCATCTACAGCGACTGCATCACCATTTTTTGTTTTAGCATTAGCCACACTTATTGGCATTTTTGCATCAACGTATAATGTTATCTTGTCAAATCTAGCATAAGCATAACGGAAGAAAGGACCGAAATCAAAAGTATTTGCAAACTCTTTGTCATATAATTCTATATCAGTACCAGCAATTTGATTCATTTCCTTGACAGCCGAATAAGTATAACCCAAACCGAGACCAAATCCATAACTCTTTCCAGGAATCATATAACCAACTGCAGGAGTGATAGAAAAACTATTTTGCTTAGGTTTATTAATTTCCAACTCAGAATAAGCATACTTCCAAGAACCGCCAGAATGATGAGCGCTAATAGAACCTGCCACGAAAAATTGGGCATTACCGATTAAAGATACAGCCAAGAAAACTAAGGTTACAAATAACTTTTTCATTGAAATAATTTTTAATATTAATACCAATTTAAACTTCTTATCTTCAGCACAATAAACACTATCTTCGATATGTATAATCTTTGTTTATTGCAGTATTTCTAAGAATTCGCAAAGGTCTTACTATTTTTTCAATTATGCAAAGATTTTTTAAGGTCCACGACAACTCGACAACTCGGTGACTCGGTGTCTCAGCGACTTAAATCCCCTCAGTTCCTAATTTTAGACAATATCAAATATATTCGGCATTCGAGACATCGTCGTCGTTTGCAATAATATTTATACATAAACAAAGCCGCCTGGGTTTGGAATGCATTATCAAAAAACAAACCTGCTTTTATAAAATTTCTAATCACAACATTATCCTCAGCATTCATTTGCTCCAAATAACACATAGCCTTCTCCTTATAACTCTCCAAAGAATGATAATATCCATAATAGAACAGCATTGGCACTACTGCATTTATAACAATCGAATCAACTGCCGTCTTCCCTAATTTCTTTTTTACACTACGTTTAGATATCTTATCAAACAAAAAATGATTATCCCAATAACCATTTATCTCCACATCAAAAAGATCCATTATTTCATTCAAATCATTAGAATCTTTTATCTTAGAAAACATATTGCCATTCTTCATAATTATCCTGGCAATCTGCGCCAATCTTATTGTGGGAAAATTTGGCGGTCTGAGTCGAAGAAACTTCCAATTAGCGGCGGGCATGACCTTCAACCCAAATTTCGACTTAAGCACATGAAACTCACGCTTGAGAAGCGATGGGTATTCATCATAGAAATCAAAAACCAAAAAACCTGAACAACCAAATACCATAGACTCGACATAAACATCATTATCAAGATGTTTCAAAAGAACTTTTAAAGGCAATATTTTCGAAAGATACTCAAACGAATCATTATTCACCTTCAAACCAAAATAACGCATAAGTCGCTGATAGAAGATCTGCTCCCAATCGGAATTATTTTTCCTCAACTCAAAATCAAGAGTTTTACATTCTTTTTCAAGACTCTCGACAAGCATTCTGTCGAACCAAGAAACTATAGTAAACCCTTGAACACCACCAATATATTCTCCACAAGGAATCCAACTTTTAGAATTAACGAAAATCTTGTAATTATGAAATAAAGACTGATCAAACTTACCTTTAATTTCCAATGTAGGAATCTTCAGCAAGTCCGTATCGCACTCATAAACAACGTGAAGAATCACATTATTATAGTTATCATCATACTGATGCTTATGCTTAAACCAATCCGATGCTCGCACATGAATCTCAACTTGTCCTGCCCATAAAGTGCCACCGATTTTAATTCTGGCATTGAGATAATCCGCCCCAGAATCATAATTTCTATTTCCAACGGAAAGCACGCTTATCTCATCACCATCAGTAGTTTTCAAATCAACATCAAGCAGACGATTCTCCCATAAATAATATATGAACTCCTCTCTCATAATCTCGTTTCATAAACTTTGGACTTCAAAATTACAAAATCGAAATATGATTTGTCAAGGATTTTTAAAGGTATTTTTGCGCTTTTAACAATTTTTAACAAAAACGCTGTAAAAATTAACTTTTTATGTTAAAATATATTAAGAATCAATACATTTCACTCGATCTCAAACCAAGTCTGAGGTATTTTCTTTAAATCTTTTAACATATATACGAACACATATTTGGCAGGTTCACCACCACGTTCTATAGTTATAGTATCTGCTGGGATTATCTCCTCAAAATAGGATTTCAGATATCTATCTGGATCGTAATAATCAAAACTTTCCGTCAGGAACCAATAATCACCGCCCAATTCCAAACCGCCTCTTTCCTTATTGATCCATGCATATTTATGAATGAATGACGGGTCTCTAAATCCGTACATATCAATTCCTAAAGGATGCGCCACATAGTAATCCAAATTAGCCAAAGGATACCAGTTCAAGGCAAGCATGCCATCATCTTCTTTCATTTTTCCCTCCGCAATAGCATCTTCTCTAATCTCTTGAAATTCAGGCTTAATCTTACGCCATCCATACATATCAAGGGTAAAATCGCCCTCGCCATAACGCTGAACTGTTTTTGATCTTTCCGAAAAATTCAATGGTATTAAACCAGTTTTTATTTCCACGACACCAAATACCAATATAAAAATTAAAACCAACAACGAAGCTATTATTGACTTCGGAATTGTCAATTCATTTCCTTTAATCTCATATTTATCAGCAAGTTGAGCCGCTACAAATATCAATAACAACATAAATGACGGCGCTGTCCAATGTGGCAAGATTTGTCTTGTAAATGAGAAAAACCAAAACAAAATTATCAAAGGAAGCGTCAGGCATAAAAGCAATCGTTTTGGCTTATCACTAAGGAATTTCTTTCCTTTTAAAACACCTATTAAAGCAATGATTGTCAACACATAATTAACAGGATTGTTATACAACAACTCGCCAAATATTTCCGCAAAGAAATATTCAGGATGAAATTCGCCAAACAATCCTACTCTATCGCCATGAAACGTGAAACTTATAAACTCATTATTGATATTCCACACCAATATTGGCAAAACGCAAACCAATGATATTAAAGCAGATAAATACAAAAAAGGATTCTTTAACTCCTTTCTAGAATAGAATATCACATACAATCCTACGCCAATCCAAATAAAGACTCCAGAATATTTCGACAACATCGCAAATCCGGCAAACAATCCTGCCCAAAGGAGATGTTTATTTTTATCATTCTGAAAATATTTAACAAATTGTAAAACAGCAAGAAGCGAAAATACACTCAAAGGCGTATCTGGCAAGATAAAAATCCCAGTAATTACAAAAGCATAAACTGATGCCGTATAAAGCAATGCCGCATAAAAACCAGTCTGCTCGTTTTTCACCTGCCTTCCAATCAAATATATCAGATACGTATTTAGCGTCATAAATACAACCGACGACAATCTCAAAAAAAACTCACTGGAAAACAAAAGGTTACAACTAAACAACTGCATAAACCAACCCACCATTGGCGGATGATCAAAATGACTCCAATCAGGAAACATAGCGTAAGTCCAATAGTAGACTTCATCATTGCCAAATTCAAGGAAATACGCAAAAAATCCTCTCAATAAAGCACTTACGCTTAACAATAAAATCAAACTTTTATTTATGTTCTGTTGTTTCACCTTCATCAAAATCATCGTTTTTCTTTGATAACAAACATTTTGTCAAAAATATTATGAGCACACAAAAAAAAATCTCATAAAGTACATTTGTCAGTTCAGCAAAACAGTCTATAAAACAAGATAAAAAACGACTCTTTTTTGCAAATATTTTTCAAACTAACGGGTTGACATTTATGTTTTTCCAAAAATAGTTTCAATAGTGCAAATATATAGTAAAAATGGACTTTAACGAATCATATTTTTTTGTATTTTTGTAAAAATTTATAAACAAAACACATCACTATTAAACACTAAAAACAACAATATGGATTCAAATCCTAATGAAAATATAATTGAAAAAGTAACCAATAAAGAATATGAGTTTGGTTTTGTGACTGATATTGAGACAGATTTCGCTCCGAAAGGTCTCAACGAGGATATTATCAGACTCATTTCCGCAAAAAAAGAAGAACCAGAATGGTTACTTGAATTTCGTTTAAAAGCATATAGACATTGGTTGACGATGAAAGAGCCTACTTGGGCACATCTCAACATCCCTCCTATTGACTATCAGGATATTATTTATTACGCAGCTCCAAAAAAGAAAAAAGAACTCCAAAGTCTGGACGAAGTAGACCCAGAATTATTAGACACATTCAACAGATTAGGAATTTCTTTGGACGAGCAAAAAAGACTGACAGGAGTCGCCGTTGACGCTGTCATGGACAGTACTTCAGTGAAGACAACTTTCCAAGACACTTTGTCAAAACATGGAATCATTTTCATGTCGTTCAGCGAAGCCGTCAAGCAACATCCTGACTTAGTTAAAAAATATTTAGGAACCGTTGTTCCACATACCGACAATTTCTTCGCAGCATTGAACTCCGCCGTATTTAGCGATGGATCATTCTGTTACATTCCTAAAGGCGTACGCTGTCCATTAGAATTATCGACATATTTCCGCATCAACGCAGCAAACACCGGTCAATTTGAGCGTACTTTGATAGTTGCAGACGAAGGTGCATACGTAAGTTATATGGAAGGCTGCACAGCACCTCAACGCGATGAGAATCAGCTTCATGCTGCTATCGTCGAAATCATTGCAGAGACAGACGCCGAAGTAAAATATTCAACTGTACAGAACTGGTATCCAGGCGATAAAGACGGCAAAGGCGGCATTTACAACTTCGTAACAAAACGCGGCATTTGCCGTGGCGACCGCTCAAAAATCTCTTGGACACAAGTCGAGACTGGTTCTGCAATCACTTGGAAATACCCAAGTTGCATCTTGAAAGGCGATTATTCATCAGCAGAATTTTATTCAGTAGCTGTGACAAACAACTACCAACAAGCCGATACCGGAACCAAAATGATTCACTTAGGAAAGAATAGTAAAAGCACTATCATTTCAAAAGGCATTTCTGCAGGTCATAGTCAGAACGGTTATCGTGGTTTGGTACGCATCGCTCCTAAGGCAAGCAACTGCCGCAACTTCTCACAATGCGACTCATTGTTGTTAGGAGACAAATGTGGCGCACACACATGGCCTTACATTGAATGCAGCAACGACACTGCAATTCTTGAGCACGAAGCGACAACATCAAAGATTTCAGAAGACCAATTGTTCTATTGCAACCAAAGAGGCATCGACACTGAAAAAGCAATCGGATTGATTGTCAACGGTTACGCAAAAGACGTCTTGAACAAACTTCCGATGGAATTCGCCGTAGAAGCACAGAAATTATTATCAATCACATTGGAAGGCAGTGTTGGTTAATTATTTTTAACTTAAAGAAAATTTATAACTATGTTATTCGAAATAAAAAACTTACATGTCTCAGTTGGAGGCAAAGAAATATTAAAAGGATTTAACTTAAGCGTCAACGAAGGCGAAATTCACGCCATCATGGGACCTAACGGAACCGGCAAAAGTACTTTGGCAGCTGCCATCACAGGAAGAGAAGGTTACGAAATCACAGAAGGCGAGATTTGGTTCAAAGGCAAGAATATCATGGAGATGAGTCCAGCTGACCGTGCCAACGAAGGCATCTTCCTCAGTTTCCAATATCCTGTTGAAATCCCAGGCGTAAGCATCCAAAACTTCATGCGCACTGCCGTCAACGCAAAGCGTGAATATCAAGGACTTCCAAATATGCCAATGCCAGAATTCGTCAAGATGATGAAAGAAAAACAAGCGATGGTGGAAATAACCGCTAAATTACAAAATCGCTATGTAAACGTCGGATTCTCAGGCGGTGAGAAAAAGAAAAACGAGATTTTCCAAATGGCGATGCTTGAACCACAACTCGCAATCCTCGACGAAACAGACTCTGGACTAGACATCGACGCATTAAGAATCGTTGCTAATGGCGTAAATCAACTTCACAGAGACGACAACGCTTTCATAGTAATCACTCACTATCAACGACTTCTCGACTACATCGTTCCAGATTTCGTTCATGTAATGTATGATGGACGCATCGTTAAGTCAGGAGACAAATCTCTCGCATTGGAACTTGAAGAAAAAGGTTACGAATGGATTAAAGACACCATTCTTTAATATTAAAATTTGTAACTTATGGAAAATCAAGATAATAAAATATTACAGAATCAACTCATCGAATATGCAAGCAATTCGATGGAAATGATTTCTGCCAACGACACTCCAAGAGTGAAACAACTACGTCAAGAAGCTCTTAAGAGATTCATCGACAATGGTTTCCCAACAAAGAAAATGGAGAAATGGCGTAACTCTCGCATAGTTGAATGCGTCAACGAAAATTTCAACATTGACAAAATCGAGAATAAGAAACATGATTTCTGCTGCGTAATACGCGAATTAGATACAGAAGTCATCTCCATGACAAACGGTCAATTCTCAGACAATGAAAGTCTTAGAGTTCTAGAAAACGGCATCGTCATTGGAAGTACACGCAGAGCAATGGAAAAATATCCGGAATTATTTGAAAAATATTTCGGAACTTGCAACATCAACGATATCAATGGTTTTTATGACATAAACACAGCATTGTGGCAAGACGGATTCTTCATCTATGCACCTAAAAATGCTGTCGGAGAAAAACCAATCCAGATAATAAAAATCATTGACGAGGAAAACAATCCGTTCATTCAGACAAGAAACCTTATCATCGTTGAAACCAATGCTCAACTGCAAATCATTGATTGTGACGACTCTATAAAAGAACAATCAAGTTTTGTAAATTCATATACTGAAATATTTATTGGAGAAAACGCTCAACTTGACAACTACAAGCTTCAAAACTTGAACGATAAATCTTCATTATTAAATACAAATACCGCTAAGCAGTTAGCAAACAGTAGATTACAGACTCACACCATCAGTTTCAACGGCGGAAAGATTCGTAATAACATCCATGTTGATATTGACGGAGAAGGCGCAGAATGTAATCTTTATGGACTTTACCTCGTTGATAAGACACAACACGTTGACAATCAATTGAAGGTAAATCATAATGTTGCCAATTGCAACAGCAACGAAAAATTCAAAGGCATCCTCGACAATGAAGCGACAGCCGTTTTCAACGGACACGTTTACGTCGCTCCTAACGCACAGAAGACCAACGCATATCAAAACAACAGCAATATCATTTTGACAGATAAAGCCAAGGTCAACACAATGCCTTTCCTTGAAATATATGCCGACGACGTAAAATGTTCACACGGTTCATCAATCGGACAGTTAGACCAAGAGGCGATGTTTTATATGCAACAAAGAGGTATCAGCAAGGAAAACGCACGTATGCTTTTGATGTATGCTTACGCTGCTGAAATTAGCAACAACATTGGCATTGAAGCACTTCGTGAACGCATCGACGACATGATAAAACGTCGTTTGAAAGGCGAGTTATCATCATGCGAAAACTGTGTATTTCAATGCAATACACCAAAAGAATACGATTTCAAGATTGATTTAAGCAAGATATGATAAATAATTTTGACATAAACGAGATACGCCGACAATTTCCAATTTTAGACAGAACAGTCTATGGAAAGCCCTTGGTATATTTCGACAACGCTGCCACTACACAGAAACCTCTTTGCGTAATAGAAAGAGAACGTGAATATTATCTCAACGAAAACTGCAACATACACCGCGGCGTACACTATCTGAGTCAGGAAGCTACTGAAGCATACGAAAACGCTCGTAAGACTGTAGCGTCTTTCGTTAATGCTAAAGACTCTAACGAGATTATTTTCACAAGAGGAACGACAGAGTCATTGAACCTTCTTGCCACAAGTTTAGGTAAACTTCTTATCAATGAAGGCGATAAGGTTTTAGTATCAGCGATGGAACATCATTCCAACATGGTTCCATGGCAACAGATGATACAAGAAAAGCACGGCGAGCTTTTAGTCATTCCTATGGATAAAAACGGTGTC
>JAZOSA010000089.1:0-6390 GCA_045656905.1 Bacteroidales bacterium | reverse complement strand
CTACCTTCGCCAACAGCCATAATCATCATACCGATTAACGAGCCGATTGTTGTACCCCAGCTACCAGCTTTGCCAAATTCTGCAACCATTTTACCGATTTTTGGGACAAGTTTCTTTGTAACAACCATACTAACAATAACTAGCACTGCTGTCAAAATCAACGCCCACATTTCAACGCTAACATCACACATCCACATTTGAATGAGCAAACCTAAAAATGCCATCAATGGACCAGGAATTTTATTTATAAAACAACCGAGTACACCCAATGCGATGAGTAACCATCCAATAATTAAACCTACGAATTCCATAATTAAAACTTTATTTGATTGTTAATACTGTAGTTCTTCAATATTTTAGTCTCCATCCGCGAAGAACCGTCAAGTCGGAATAGAGACCTCTTTAAGGATCCTTTTTCTTTTTAAAATCTTTTGACTTTGCGAAATTAGAGCAAATATTTCATACTACAATTTGTCTTTTTTTGTCTTTTTACAATCGTTTAATTTTCAACTTCAAACATGAGTCTATTAAAAAAATCATTACCTTTGTCAAGACGTCATTTTTTGTTAAAACAAATAAATTCTAAATAAATTAATTATGAGAAAAAACGTTATTATCATGGCATTAGCAGCTTTATCTTTAGCTTCGTGCAATGAGAAGCCAGAACAGAAAACGGCTTCTTACACTCCGCCACAAGAAATCGTGATTGAGTCTGACATCATGACTCCGGAAGTGATGTGGTCGATGAACCGCCTCGGCGAATATGCCGTCTCTCCTGATGGCAAACATGTCGTCTATAACAACACTTACTTCATTATTGAAGAAAATAAAAGCAAGACTGACATTTACATCATCGACATCGATGGCAATAACAACAAATGCTTGACATCTTCAGCATCAAGCGAATACAGTCCTGTTTGGAACAAAGACGGTTCTAAGATTTTGTTTATGACAGCCGACAGCGGCGAGATGCAGGTCTGGGAAATGAATCCAGACGGCACTGAAAGAAAACAAGTCTCTTTCGTCGAAGGTGGCGTATCTGGCTTCAAATATTCTCCTGATGAATCACAACTTTTGTTCACAGCTGAAGTTAAGCTCAAAGACAATGTAGCCGACGTCTACCCTGACCTTCCTCTTTCTTCAGGAAGAATCAACAACGACTTGATGTATCGTCACTGGGATCAATGGGTTGACACATACGCACATATCTTCGTGACAGCCGATAACGGCAAAAATAAAATGGACATCATGGAAGGTGAAATGTGGGAAGCTCCTGTAAGACCTTGGGGCGGCATGGAACAAATCGCATGGACCAAAGACGGACAAAACATCCTTTATTCTTGCAGAAAGAAAGTCGGCAAAGAATATGCAACTTCCACAAATACCGACATTTACAAATACAACATCCTGACAGGCGAATGTGTTAACCTCACAGAAGGCATGATGGGTTACGATATGAACGTTGTCGTTTCTCCACAAGGTGACAAAATCGCTTGGGAAAGTATGGAACGCGATGGCTATGAAGCTGACAAACAACGTCTCTTCGTTATGGATTTGAATACAGGCGAAAAGAAAGACTATTCAATTGGCTTTGACCAAAACGCCACTCACCTCCTCTGGGCTCCTGATGGACAAAGCATTTACTTCATCAGCAATCTCCACGCAACAGAACAAATCTACGCTTTGAACCTCGCAACAGGTTCTATCAGAAAGATAACAAGCGGCAAACATAATTACATCTCATTGGCTTGGGCAGGCGATAAATTAGTCGCAGGTCGTCAGTCGATGTCACACGCAACAGAGTTGTATATCGTTGATCCACAGAGCGGCGAAGCTAAGCAACTTACAAAAGTCAACGACAATATCTTCAACCAGCTCACAATGGGCAATGTTGAAGAACGCTGGGTTGAGACCACCGACGGCAAGAGAATGTTGACATGGGTCATCTACCCTCCTCATTTCGACAAGAACAAGAAATATCCTGCAGTTCTCTTCTGCCAAGGCGGACCACAAAGTGCTGTAAGTCAGTTCTGGTCATATCGTTGGAACTTCCAGATGATGGCAGCCAACGATTATATCGTCGTTGCTCCAAACAGAAGAGGACTCCCTGGTTTCGGTCAGGAATGGTGTGAAGCCATCAGCGGCGACTACGGCGGACAATGTATGAAGGATTATCTCTCAGCCATCGACGCCATCGCAAAAGAACCTTTCGTTGATGAAGAACGCCTCGGTGCTGCAGGCGCAAGCTTCGGCGGCTACTCAATATTCTGGCTCGCAGGACATCACGAAGGACGTTTCAAAGCTTTGATAGCACACGACGGCATGTTCAACTTTGAATCACAATATCTTGAAACAGAAGAGATGTGGTTTGTAAACTGGGACCTCGGTGGACCATATTGGGACAAGGACAATCCTGTAGTACAATGGTCATACGCCAACTCGCCACATAAATTCGTCGACAAATGGACTGCACCTATCATGGTCATCCACGGCGGCACCGACTACAGAATCTGCTTCACACAAGGAATGCAGGCATATAACGCAGCAGTTCTCAGAGGAATACCAGCAGAATTCCTTTACTTCCCTGATGAAAACCACTGGGTCCTTCAAGCACAAAACGGAATCTTGTGGCAAAGAAGATTCTTCAACTGGCTTGATACTTATTTGAAGTAATTCATAATTCATAATTCATAATTCATCATTGTAGAGACGCGTCAATGTTACCTTAAAAATAAACACACATTGACACGTCTTGAAATAAAAAATCTCGTCTGGATTTCAGGCGAGATTTTTTTTGTTGTTATTTGTTATTTAAAAAACTACAATATTCATCCAATGATTTTTGCATAACATCTAATGGAATTAATTTACGCTGATATTCCGCAATCATTGTTGGAGAAAGGGATCTGCTTAATGTATATTCAACCATGCTACGATCTGCCGAAGGACAAAGAATAATACCAATACTTGGATTTTCATTTTCTCTTTTTACGTCACGATCAAGTGCTTCTAGATACATATCCATTTTCCCAACAAACTCAGGTTGGAAATCGGTAGTTTTCAATTCTATTGCGACCAAACATTGCAATGCTCTATGATAGAAAAGTAAATCAATACGTCTAACGGAACCACCAACTTGAACACCATATTCACTTTCTATAAACAAGAAATCCTTACCAAGTTCAAGAATAAATTCTTTCATATGCTCTAACAATCCACTATGCAAATGACGTTCGTTATGTTTAGAAGGTAGATTTAAGAAATCAACAAACGCTTTGTCCTTTAAGATAAATTCAACATTTGAATATTCTGCTTTCATTTTTGGAGATAACATTTTGTCCTTACTCATTAAGGATGAATATGTTTGATTGACAATACACCTTCGTATCTCATCTGTTTTTAAACAATGTTGAGAAGCATAAAGTATATAAAAAATACGTTCTTCATAACTATTACAACGATTCATGATTTCGATATGATTAGTAAAAGTTGTTAGAGTCAACACTAATGGCATATCTTGATTTATTTCTGATGTAGTTAATTGTGCAGTTGGCAACTGCACAATTTTATTTTGTTCTAATTGTGCAATTGGGAATTGCACAAATTCAAACAGATGCAAACGTTTTGTCATATTAAGAAATTCTACTTGACTATATGTCTCATAAAATTTTACCATATTGTACAAATGACGTTTTCCTAACCCTCTTCTTTTAGGATTTTGAAATTTAAGATAATCAGCTAATTCACTAACTATTTTTGTTCCCCAATTTGAAGATTTTAATTGTTTTGATATATATTGTCCAACTTCCCAACTCGTAAGCAATACCTCTACATTAACATTTGCAACTGCAGATATACGATGTTGCTCTATTAATGAATTAACATATTCAAATTGTTTTTCTAACTCATTTTGAGTATAAAGTTTTGCGATTTGGTTTTTTGATTCCATAAACATTATAAAATTAACATTGGTTTCACATTGCAAATTTAGAATATCGGAATCAAATAAAAAAGTTAAAAAATGTTAAAAAGTGTAATGAAAAATTAATAATTTATAGTAACAATTTCTGATAATAAAAAAAATCTCGTCTGAAATTTAGGCGAGATTTTTTTTGTTTGATATTATCTTTTAATCTATCTTAAATTTTTGTCAATGAGAATGTTGTACTACCGACAACGCTTCCTGCATCAATAGTTACATTTTCTATCATTACAGAAGCACTACCAGAAACAATAGCTGAAGTCCATGACAAATTACTATTGCCATTTACTTTTGTTCCACCTAATTTTAAGTCAAATGACATTTTCGAATCACCATAATCTTGTGTATATTGAGTGTACACATATTTAAACTCAAAGTCTTTTAAATACAAACCGGACTGATCGCAATAACCATTGATAGCACAAACTAATGCACTACCTTGATACATTTTTAAAACCACATTATTATCATAAGTCTTTTCTATTTTACATAAAAAACCATCTATTAAACAGAGACGCATCAACAATCCATTGTTTATTTTCTTAGGTATTGTCGACTCGTCTCTACTTGGCGTCTCGGTGACTTTATTCCCCCAAGATTCAGGCGAGATTTTTTTGTTATTTCTTTGCGTAGAAAAATGAATAGCATAAAAACAGATTGGAGTTAAAATAGTTGTATCTTTGCAGGCAAAGAAAATCACTAAGTTTTTTGTTGGAAAAACATTCATTGATATGGATTTGAACATTTCTTATTGCTCCGACAAGTACCAATACACAATGGGAAAGTCTTTCTACGACAGTGGAATGAAGGACAAACGTGCAGTTTTCAATCTTTTCTACAGAAAAGCACCTGACACAAATAACTGGGCTGTCGTAAGCGGAATCACTGAAGTATTAGAAGTAATCAAAGGTCTCAACTGCGGCGACGAGAGTTTTTTCGAGCAGTTCCTTCCTGGCGAAAATTACAAAGAAGTACGTCAATATTTCGCCAATATGAAATTCACTGGCAATGTCTACGCAATGCGTGAAGGCGAAATCGCTTTTCCGACACAGCCGATCATTACCATAGAAGCTCCTATCATTGAAGGACAAGTACTTGAGACTCCACTCCTATCAATCATGAATCACCAGATGGCTGTAGCGACAAAGGCATCGCGTGTGACAAGAAGCACCACGAAACCTGTCAGCGAGTTCGGCAGCCGCCGCGCTCACGGTCCTTGGGCTGCCATCTACGGAGGTAAAGCCGCTCTCATCGGAGGCTGTGCCAACAGTTCCAACATCGTCTCCGGAATGACATTCGGTTTCCCATCAACGGGAACAATGGCACACAGCTACGTCACTTCATTCGGATGCAGCATCAAAGGCGAGTTCACTGCTTTCGACACATATATCAAAACACATAAATCAGAAGTACTCATATTATTAATAGATACTTACGACACTTTGAGATGCGGCGTCAAAAACGCAATCAAGGCGTTTAAAGAAAACGGCATCGACGACAGCTATCCTTACGGATACGGCATCAGACTCGACAGCGGTGACTTGACATATCTCTCCGTCAAATGTAGAGAAATGCTTGACGAAGCCGGTCTTAAGAAATGTAAGATATTTGCAACCAACGCATTAGACGAATACTTAATTACAGAATTAGAACGTCAAGGTTGTCAGGTGGATTCTTATGGCGTCGGCGACGCTATCGCCACAAGCAAGCACAATCCATGTTTCGGCAACGTATTCAAACTCGTCCAAATTGACGACACGCCAGTATTGAAACGTTCAGAAGACAGAATAAAACTCATCAACCCTGGATTCCAGATTACCTATAGAATAATACAAAACGGCAAATTCAAGGTCGACGTCACTTGTCTCCGCGGCGATGATTTGTCGAAAGACATCGAAGCAGGAAAAACTATCACCGTCCGTGACGAACGCGACAGATTCAAGTCGATGAAGTTTGAAGAAGGCAAATACGAGTTCCGTACACTTCAGCAGCAAATCGTAAAAGACGGCGAGATAGTTTATCAAGACAGAACGATACAAGAAAAACAAGCATATTACAAAGAGAATCTCGCACACCTCGACGACACACAAAAAAGACTCATCAACCCACATTATTATAAATGCGACATCTCTGATGCGCTTTATGATTTGAAGAACAAGTTGATTGATAACTTGGTCAAGGAGATTGAGGAACTTTGATTTAGTTTTTTTTGCTATGAGTTATGAGCCGTGAGCTATGGGCATTTTGTTCAAAGCTCGCGGTTTTTTTATATCATCACCCCAATGCGTTAGGGATTGGAGCGGCATCCTTTTGGAGCGCAGCGGAAAAAGATAAGTCGGATCGTAGCCATGTCGTTCTGTGAGCCAAGGAGTTGTGTTCTTCTCTTGTCTTCCTAAGACCGCTTGGCC
>JAZOSA010000088.1:0-41055 GCA_045656905.1 Bacteroidales bacterium | reverse complement strand
GGAGCGATGGATTGGTTCAACGCAATGACTGCCGAGCACGGCATGATAATGAGTTTCTTCAAGTTCGCCATCTTGGGAACATTCGGCGAGATGTTGGCTTTAAGAATTCGTAAAGGCTGCTACATTGAAAAAGGCTTCGGTCTCGTACCAAAGATGCTCGTCTGGGGGATCCTCGGCGTCATCATCGCATCAGCTATGACGATATTCAAGAGCGGCACTGTCACATTACTTGAAAAAGGTTTCGGCGTTTCAGAAGCAGGCGCTTGGTTCAAAGGCGACTTCAGCGGAGGAAAAGTCTTCGTCGCTCTCTTAGTCAGCGTTTTAATGAACACCATCTTCGCTCCTGTCTTCATGACATTCCACAAAGTGACAGACATCCACATCGCTGAGACAGGCGGAACATTGAAAGGATTCTTCTGCAACAAATTGAAAATCCAAGAAACAATAGCACACAAAATCAACTGGGACTTACAATACGGCTTCGTCTTCAAGAAGACCATCCCATTGTTCTGGTACCCAGCTCACACAATCACATTCCTTTTACCAGGAAACTACCAAGTGCTTTTCGCAGCATTCTTGGGCGTTGTGTTAGGATTGATTTTGAGCATCAAGAAATAAAATGTAGAGACGTATCAATGTTTCCTATAATATAAATACACATTGATGCGTCTTATTTGACACAAAGAGAAAGAGTCGTAAGGAATTACGGCTCTTTTTTATTGGAAATAAAATGAGATTTATAAAATTAAAACAAAACAGGACGCGATGAATCGCATCCCTACATTGTTAATTGTTAATTGTCAATTTATCAAAACCTCCGCCGCTCTCATCGCTTCGGCAGTGACTTCGGCATTGGAAAGCATCTTCGCGATTTCCATGATGCGTTCTTCGCGAGTCAGAGTTCTGATGTTGGAACGTGTCTTTTCATCAACAATATCTTTATAGACAAAGAAATGATTCTTGGCTTTACTTGCGACTTGTGGTAAGTGAGTGATACTTACGAGCTGCAGCGTCTCTCCCATCACTTTCATGATGTCGCCGAGTTTAGAAGCGACTTCACCAGAAACGCCGGTGTCAATCTCGTCGAATATCAATGTTGGAATGTAATTGTTTTTCGCTGCTATGCTCTTAATCGCGAGCATCAAACGTGAGAGCTCGCCGCCAGAAGCAGCTTTCGCCATATTTTCTGGAGCGTAGCCTTTATTTGCTGAAAACATAAATGTCACAACATCAGTTCCGTTTGAGGTCAACTCATTCGTGTTTTCTATCTTAATCTCAAAAACGCCGTGTGGCATCGCGAGTTGACGAATGACATCAGTGACATCTTTTTCAAATACAGTTTTCGCAGAAATACGTCTCTTGTTCAATTCTTTAGACTTTTGACTCAAAGCCTTTTCCATCGCCTTGACTTCTTTTTCTTTGTCTGCGACGATTTCATCTATATTTGAAAACTCATCAACTTTACGTTTAATTTCTTCTCTAAGTTGAAGCAATTGTGAATAATCATTAAGATGATGTTTCATCATAAGACGCTGAATCACATCGAAACGTTCTTGCAATGTTTCAAGAGAAGAAATATCCATCGAATCGTCCTGGAGATTATTCAAGTCGGAGCAAATGTCTCTAAGTTCAATCTTCACTGAGTTAAGGCGTTCCGACATAGAATCAAGTTCAGAGATATAACGTTTCAACTTATCGACATTATATAATAAGGTGTTGATTCCGTCAAGAACAGAAGTTTCGCTATTTTCAAGAATCATCGTCGATTCATTAAGAAGTCGACTTATTTCCTCTTGATTTTCAAGAATCTCAATACGTTGAGCGAGTTCTTCATATTCATTATCTTGAAGTTCCGACTTTACGAGTTCATCGAGTTGGAATTTCAGATAATCGTTTTCGTCTATATTATTCAATGCCTTTTTACGAAGTGATTCCAATTCGTTTTTGGCAGAAGTATATTCTTTATATGATTTTTTATATTCAGAAAGCAGCTCTTGATTGTTGGCAGCGTCATCTAATAATGAAAGCTGAAAATCAGGATTGCACAACAAAAGAGAATCGTGTTGTGAATGAATGTCAACGAGATGCGAACCAAGTTCTTTTAAAACCTGTAAAGAAACCGGAGTATCATTCACGAAAGAACGCGATTTTTTCTGAGGATTAAGTTCACGACGAATGATACATTCTTCTTCAAAATCGATATCATTTTCTTCAAAGAAAGACTTTAATCTCTCGTCATTCAAAAGAAATGAAGCTTCAACTATACATTTTTTAGTATCATCAAAAAGTATGTTTGAGTCGGCGCGATTGCCAAGGACGAAACCTAATGCGCCTAGAAGTATTGACTTACCTGCGCCAGTCTCACCTGTAATAACAGAAAATCCATTATCAAATTCTATTGACAATGAAGATATTAAAGCATAATTTGATATGGATAATTTCTGTAACATAATTATTTTCTACCCGACAATATTTCCTCATATTCTGAAGCATGTGATGGGTCAATTTCCCTTAAGATATTCACAGCTTTTGTCTTATCCTGTTGACTTCCTTCAGAATATATGCTTTTCCACTCGTTACGTTTGGTATCGTTCAACACTTGTATGAATAAAAGATTTGGTCTTTCAGAATAAACCTGTTTCAGATATTCTAAAGACTTTGTTATTGCAGCTTTACCTTCGTCTTGTTTTGTTGACATCTTATCCAAGCCAAGTCTATGATATTCATAATTAAACTGACGAATTTGCTTATACGCCGCATTTGTCATATTTTCATTAAGCCAATAACGATTTCTTTTATCATCGAAAGCTTTCCATCCTGACTCTTCTGCGCTTTGTGCCGATGTAACAATCTGATCTGTAACTTTAAAGAACGGATCACCGCCATAAAGTCCGAATGAATCAAAATAAAGACCGAGGCAGTAATAAGCATAGAACGCCAATGTTGAAGTCAAGTTCGACATATATGAATTTTCAGTAAAGTCAAGAGGTTGAGATTCAATATATTCGAACACGAAATCAGTATCAACATAATTAAAGAGAGGCGTGCTATAGTTTGCCTTAAACGTAGGACGTCTCAGAGCGAGGTTAAGTTCTGCTTCTATTATATTATCCGTTTTTTTCTTCACATTTACCACAATAGCACCTTCAATACGTTCTTCTGGTTCCAGTTTAAGGTTAGTCCAAACTCTGTTATTCATAAAGTTTGTTATACCCTCTTTAAGAGATTCGAAAGCGCGTTGGTCTGTTCCAGCGACTTGTGCAGATGACACGTTCACTGTGACATTAAACTCTTGAGCATTAAGTGTTTTAAAGCCAATCAAAGAGCATAAGAATAATATAAAGCAGATCTTTTTGTTCATAGTCAATTAGTATATTGATAGATAGCGTTTAATATATCCAGAGCGACTTCATTTTTAGGTTTAAGATCATAAGTTGTCACTTTATCATCTTTCGTAATGATAGAGACTTTATTAGTCTTTGTCTTAAATCCCACACCTGATTCGTTCATTTCATTAAGAACGATGAGATCTATGTTTTTGGTATGCAGTTTTTTCTTTGCATTTTCCAAACCATTTTCCGTTTCCAATGCAAAACCCACAACAGTCTGATTATCAGTCCTAACTTTTCCGACAGACTTCAAAATATCTTCAGTCTTAACGAGTTTTATTGTAAAGGTGTCGTTATCAGGATTTTTCTTTATTTTCTGGTCAGCCACCATTTCCGGGCGGAAGTCAGCCACTGCTGCGCTAAGCACCGCGATATCGGTTTTAGGGAACAATGCCATAACAGCATCGTACATTTCCTTAGCAGAAGTCACCGGCATAACATTAACGTTATTTTTATTTACAGAAATATTTGAAGGACCGAGCACTAGTGTCACTTCTGCGCCTTGGTCGGCGAAGGCACGTGCTATTTCGATGCCCATCAGACCAGAACTATGATTGCCGATGAAACGCACAGGGTCAATTGCCTCGTATGTTGGTCCCGCTGTGATAAGCACTTTCTTGCCTTTGAAATTCTGTTTAGTTTGGAAGAAAGACATTATCTTTTCATAGATTTTCTGAGGTTCTTCCATTCTGCCTTCTCCGCACAATCCGCTAGCGAGTTCACCAGAAGAAGGAGCCACGAAAATGCATCCTCTTTCTATCAGAGTCCTGATATTCTGCTGTGTCGCAGGATGTTTATACATATCAAGGTCCATTGCTGGAGCGAACATGATTGGGCATTTTGCCGAGAGGCATACTGTAAGGAGATAGTTGTCAGCCATGCCATAAGCCATCTTAGCCATTGTATTGGCAGATGCTGGCGCCACCACAAAAAGGTCGGCCCAGAGTCCTAATTCGACATGACTATCCCATTTGCCGGTTTGCTCATCAAATCCGTGAGACAAAACCGGATTGCCACTTAGTGTAGACAAAGTAAGAGGCGTGACGAAATCCTTCGCTGAAGGTGTCATCACGACTCTTACATCGGCGCCGTCTTTCTTCAAAAGACGGACTAACAGAGGAATTTTATAGGCGGCAATGCTACCTGTAATTCCCCATAAAATCTTTTTTCCGGTTAGCATTGAAAACTCCTTATTTTAGAAATCGCTACCGTTTTCTTTGCTAGGATTGCGATAATAAATACGATCGTTCAAGAACTCACTGACTGCTATCAATGTAGATTTTGGCAATCTTTCGTAGTATTTAGCAACTTCGATTTGTTCTTTGTTTTCGAAAATTTCTTCTAAGCTATCGTTGCTTGTTGTATACTCTTCAATTTTTTTGTAGAGTTCTTCTTTCATTTCAGCAGCAATTTGATCTGATCTCTTTGCCATGATAGCTACTGTTTCGTAGATATTACCTGTACCAATGTAGAATTGATCTTTTTGACGAGTAACACAAGTTGACTCTGCATTAACTTTTTTGAAATCCATTTATTTAGTTTTTATATTTGATAATTCTGTTCTTATTTTCTCAACTGTTGATTCTAATGATGTTATATATTTGCTGTCTGGATACATATAAGACAATGTATTATATTTCTCCAAAGCCAGTTCATAACGTTCTCTTTGTTTTTCCAAAACACTTTTTTCTGCATACTTAGCGTATGTCAGCACCATATAATTGATGATTTCCTCTCTATGAGTCGTTGTTGGATTTTCCTTCAGGAATCTTTCAAAACTTGTTATAGCTGCCTGATACTCTTCCATTTTGTAATACAACATACATGTATTAAAATCTTTTTCAACGATTTTATTTTCAAGAGTTTCAATCAATCTGTTGGCGCTATCAGCATAAACGCTTTGAGGATAAAGGTCTTTAAAACTTTGGAATTCTTTAATCGCCATATATGTATCTTCCTGATCAAGTTCAATTCCTGGCGATTCTAGGTAATAACAGCAGGCGCTTCTGAAAAGTGCCGCTTCCACATTCTTTGCGAATGGATAATTCACAGCATAACGCTTGTAATAATGACTAGCAATATTATAGTCTTTCATATTGTAGTAGCATTCCGCCGTGTAATATGCGATATCCTCACCTTGAGGTTTGCCTCTGTATGCCGACTGTAAAACATCAAACAACTGCAACGCCCTATTATAATCCTTCTGTCCATAATAGTGCATAGCAGAATTATATTTGTATTCATTATCAGTACTTTTGAGGATTTGGGTATGATTGCCACACGACGCAAAAGCCACCAAACAAATAACACATATCAATATTAAATACCTATTCTTTAGCATACTGCAAAAATACATTTTTTTATCGTTCAAAAAACGTCTTTTTCAATAAAATATTTTCTTATTTTTTCATTTATCTTACAACGATTTTTCTTCCTGTTTGTTTATTGCCAACAACGACATTCAAAAAATAAACTCCGAGATCAATTTCCTGCAAATCAACTTCTGAATTTCCTTTTATTTCGGACGATTTTTTTACAATCTGTCCTTTCATATTAATCAGTTCCCACTTTATTTCTTGATGAAATTCTTTTGCTTTAAGAAAAACCTTCTTTTCTGCAAGATTCGTCACGATTTCAACATCATCACATTCATAATCCACAAATGAATCTTCGTATTTATCGAGTTTTATATCCAACGTAACTTTATCATTATCATAGACGACTATCGTTTCTCGCTTAGGAATGTAACCTTCTGCTTCAAACTCTATCGTATATGTTCCTGCTTTTATAGGACGGTAAAAATCGCCATAAGGCAGTTGAGATTCAACCATTGAATAAACCTCATCATGGCTCAACACCTTCACCGAAGCATTCAAAGGTTGCTGTGTTTCAGCATCTCTCACAGTTCCGTGAATTCCATATAAAACATGATTCAACAAGGCATAAATAGAATTCCGATTATATTTCCAATAAAGCGGCAGTTCCGATGCTGGCGGACATTTCGTAGAAGAACATTCTATCGTTACCTCTCGACATTGCTCATAATAATTCATATAATCCTGACGGCTCCCATTAATCACATACCAGTCAGCGCCATTTGTCACGCCATTATTTCTATCTGTCATATAATCAGGATTTTCAGCATGAACCAAATCCGCATACTGACGGCTTATCATCTGCCACCATTTATCATCGGCATGACGTTTTTTGCTATTATCCCAAGGATAATTAACCACTTCCGCTCCGCCATGATAATTAGCCGACATTGTGAATTGATAATCTTTCGCAAAACTCATAAAAAGTTCTGTTTCAAGAGCATAATCCTTACCATCCGGATGCTCACCATCAACACAATCAGGATAGTTACGATTCATATCAACGCCAAAGGCATTTGAACGTGTTGCTCCGCTAACAGTATGATTGCCATTATGATAAGTTCCATCTGGATTTGCATTAGGACAAATAAACAAGTCTATATTGCTTATGACATTACTGACCTCCGGAAAACCATCACTCGTAAGCAGTTCATCTATCAAGCGAAGCATCAAGACAAAACCCGTCGTCTCGTCACCATGAATCGTGGAAGTAAGCAGCACTTTAGGCTTATTCAATTCGCCATTATTTATTCTCATTACCAGCAACTTACGACCACTATCCAAAGTACCGAGTTCTATCAATGAACATTTTTCTGGATATGATTCTGCGTACGCATTCATCATCGTCTCATACGCCTCATACGTCGGATACTCGTCCCATTCATATTCGTCACGAGCATCAATGTCATACATATTATGATTTTCCAACATAGAAGGAGGCGTCAGCAGTTTAGTCTCAACACCTAATGCTAGAAACTTTTCATACTCTTGATTATCAGCGTAAGCGACGACTTTATTTCCATCAACTTCATCTATGGAAATCAATCTTGACAACTCAGCAAGTCGCTGTTTATCACATTCAAATTCAAAATAGAATTCGTTTCTTTCTTTCATCAAAGAATAGAGACATTCATCTTGAGAAGAAAGATTCAAAAAGATAGAAAAAAGAAATGTTAATACGAATAACTTTCTCATTTAGCGAGCATCACTTCCAGTTCTTTTTCGATAGCATTTTGAACGTTTTCATTAGCTGTCACTAATGGAAGTCTTAATATATTTTTACATAAATTTCTAGATGCCATCAACGATTTGATTCCAGCAGGATTTCCGTCGGCAAAGATGAGATTGTTCATCTGCAACATTTTGTAATGAAGTTCCAATGCTGTTCCTGTTTCATCATTCAACATTGACGTCACCATTTTACAGAAAACGTCAGGATATCCGTTAGCCGCGACAGAGATAACGCCTTTTGCGCCAAGAGCCATCATCGGTTGAGTTATGCCGTCATCACCGGATAGCACATCGAAATCCGAAGGTTTATCGCGCAATATCTCCATGATTTGCTGCAAGTTACCAGAAGCCTCTTTAACAGCAATGATATTAGGATGTTTTGCAAGTTCAACGCAAGTTGAAGACTGAAGGTTGACGCCCACTCTGCCAGGTACGTTATACAATACCACCGGCACTGGAGAGTTATCCGCCACAGCTTCAAAATGAAGTTTCATTCCTCTTTGGTTTGGTTTATTATAATAAGGCACTACGCTCAATATGCCATCAATGCCTGTAAAGTCTTGATTTTTAATAGAATTAACGAGAGACATTGTGTTATTTCCGCCCATTCCCAACATAATAGGACAGCGACCATTAGCTGTTTTAATGACAGTTTTCAACACATTATCTTTTTCTTCCTGAGTCAAAGTCGGAGCTTCCGATGTTGTTCCTAGAGCAACCAAAAAATCTGCGCCGTTCGACAATGTAAATTCTACTATATTTTCAAGTGATTTATAATCAACAGAGTAATCTTCATTAAAAGGAGTTATCAAAGCGACTCCTGTACCGATAAAAGGATTATTTTTCATTTTTACCTCCAGACAACATCAAAATATATTTGTATAAAATTTTCAATCGTTCCACATCGTTTTTCTCAATTCCATAATCGAGGACGAGGTCGTGCATATTCATATTCACCGCAGAATGTCCAATCTTGAACGAAGACTTGATATATGAAGCGATATAATCATTCAACATATCCTCGTTATTATTTGATAAATTGATAAAAATATCATCTGAGAAAGATTTCAGGATTTCCTCTTTTTCACTTTTAAGCACTCCTAACTTATTAAAATCCTCTTTTTGCACAAAAACCATGAAATCACTTTGGAGAACATTTTCTGGAACGACATCCGACAAAACAATAAATCTCAATCTTTTAGGATTAAAAGAAGTCTTCAAAAACGATTCCATTTCCTTTATACTCTTCTTCTGGTTTTCATCCACCAATATAGAAATGATCGGATATTTATTTATATCAGGGAATTGCATCATACGTTTATTCTGCAAATTCTTACGAATCTTTCTCTTCCTAAAAAAAATTATTATTGATTTTAACATTTTCCTGTTCTAATATTGACTTGCAAATATACATTTTTAATGTGAGATATAATAGTTTTTTTCTCCAATATTTGTTTATATTTGCGATTATTTTAAGTGTTATTTTCTATGAAGATTACAGTTTTAGGCAGCGGCACATCACAAGGCATTCCAATCATCACATGCGACTGCGAAGTTTGTCGTTCAACAGACGCAAGAGACAGACGCTTAAGGACTTCCATATTGATAGAAACGAACGAAACCACGATATGCGTTGATGCCGGACCAGATTTCCGTTATCAAATGTTAAGAGCCAATGTCAAAAAACTAGACGCCATCTTAATAACACACGAACACAAGGACCACATCGGAGGTTTGGACGATGCCCGACCTTTAATTTTCGTGCAGAAAAGTCCTATGAGAGTTTATGCTTCACGCGAGGCGCAAGAGGAAATCAAGAGAGAATATTCCTATGCTTTCGCAAACGAAGACGAAAGATATCCCGGAGTTCCGACTTTCGATTTAATTGAAATAACACAAGAACCG
Organism: Bacteroidales bacterium; assembly: GCA_045656905.1. Classification (GTDB taxonomy): domain Bacteria; phylum Bacteroidota; class Bacteroidia; order Bacteroidales; family F082; genus Limimorpha. The sequence continues at coordinate 31,655 of JAZOSA010000088.1, read as the reverse complement.
ATAAAAATCAATGATTTAACAATAGAACCTATAAAGTTAAAGCATTACACGCTAACGTCATACGGTTTCAGAATCGGCGACTTCGCATACATCACCGACTTAAGCGAATTGTCGGATGAAGCGTTCCAAAAACTCATCGGCATCAAATACCTGATAATTGAAGCATTACGAAGAAAAGAGCACTATTCGCACATCAATCTTTCGCAAGCTATAGAAATTGCTCAACGACTAAATGTCAAAAAAGCATGGTTCACGCACGTAAGCCACGAAATGGGCAAAACCGCCGATGTAAATCAGACATTGCCAGAAAATATGATGCTCGCTTACGACGGAATGGTAATCGAGATTTAACCTTCAGAAGATTTGTATCTTTATGACATATATTTCAAAAGCAAACCACTAAAACATCACATAAAAAAAGAATTATGCAAGAAATCATATTTGAATTAAGAGAAGGCGACGACCATATTCCATTGATTGCATTGTTAAAAGCAACGGGACTTGTAGATTCAGGAAGCATGGCTCAAGAAGTTGTAACCGCAGGACTTGTCAAACGTAATGGAGAGACAGAATTACGCAAGCGCGCAAAAATCGTATCAGGAGACACTATAGAATTTGAAGGTTATTCGGTTAAGGTTCTGAGTTGCTGAGGAAGTGAGTTGCCGAGTTGCTATGTTTCTTAGAAACTTAACAACTCAGCAACTTAGCGACTTTATTTGTAATTATTCTCATCCAGGAACCATTGTTTGTAGGTCACGTAATCTTCTGCGTTTGTACGAGCCATTTGTCCGACTGCTTCAGAAGCGTCTTTCACTTTCTTTGCTGGCACACCTGCATACACACCCGGTTCAAGCACGCTATTGCTCAACACTACTGTTCCTGCTGCAATGACTGTATTATCAGGAATCACGGCATTATCCATCAAGACAGCACCCATTCCTACAAGGACGTTGTTGCCTATCTTCGCACCATGTACCACAGCATTGTGACCTATAGAAACATCATTTCCAATATCACATATAGACTTTTGATACACAGTATGCAACACTGCGCCATCCTGAACATTAACTCTATCGCCTATCTTTATTGAATTGACATCGCCTCTAAGAACAGCGCCATACCAAATGCTGCAATCGTCACCAATCGTCACATCTCCGACGACCACTGCTGTTTCCGCCACGAAGCAATCTTTTCCAAATTTAGGTTTACAACCATTCAACTCCTTAATCAAAGCCATAATATCACATATTGAGTTTCAGACTTCCAGCGTCTATTTTAGCATCCTTATCGCCACATTCATGCTCTGAACAGCCGATACCAGAATCGACGACTTTACCTTCCAAGTATGACTTCACAAGTTCATCAACATTACCAGAGCAACCACGAATCACATTGATATTATGAGCATTGAGTTTACTCTTTGCGCCCTCACCCATATTTCCCGCGAGCATCATAACAACGCCAAGTTCTTGTAAATCAGCAGCGATACCAGACTTACAACCGCAACCTTGAGGTGACGCCATTGTTTCTCTATTGATAATCTTATTATCTTCAATTGTAAAAATAGTGTAATGGTCACAATGTCCGAAATGATCATCGACACGTTCGTCTCTTGTTGGAACTGCAATTTTCATTGTATATAAATTTTAATTATTTAATCATAAAAACCTAGCAGCAAAGATACATTTAAAATCTTTATAAATCGTGATTCATTATAAGTTTTGCATCCTTACCTTCCAAGACCAGATTCTTCATCGTCTGCATATACGGATCGACATGAGAGAAGAAATAATACAAACCTTCGCACAAAGAATTCAATCCCGATTCATTTTTATCAGACTTAGCGAATCTATGTTTAGGGCATTCCCCGTGGCAAGCAAAATAATACTCACATCTAAGACATTGAGCAGGAAGGACATTCCTTTTATCAATACCAAAACGTGCCGCATTTTCAGAAGAAACAATTTCCCTCAAAGATGATTCTTTCACATTGCCAAGTTTGTAACGAGGATACACGAAGTGATCGCAAGGATAAATATCGCCGTTATGTTCCATCACTGCATTAGCACCACAAGTCTCCGAATACACGCACGTTCCTGGATTCATTCCGCAATAATTAGCCAACGTAGAATCAAATAGATTCACAAAATAAGAACCGACATCATTCCTAACCCAGCAGTCAAAAATATCGCACATGAATTTTCCATATTCAATTGGAGACACTGACCACGATGCCAACGCCGACTGCTTATCATCTGGAGAAGCTATATTATTTTTACTATCAACATATTCATAAACAGGCATAAACTGCATGTAATGACTGCCTATATTTTTCAAAAAACTATAGACTTCTAGACCTCTTCCCTCGCCGGCCTTACTTATCGTCGTCAAGGTATTAAAGTCCACAGCACATCTATGAAGTAACTCAATGCCTCGCATAACTTTCAGAAAAGTAAAATTTCCACCTTTATCCTTTCTAAACTTGTCATGAACATCTTGAGGACCATCAATTGAAACTCCAACAAGAAAATTATTCTCTTTGAAAAAAGCAGCGAAATCAGCAGTAAGCAATGTTGCATTTGTTTGAACAGTATTATAAATATGCTTATTACCTCTATACTTCCGTTGAATCTCAACTATTTTTTTAAAATAATCCAATCCTAGGAGCAAAGGTTCACCGCCGTGCCAATCAAAAACTATTTGTTCGCTGGCGTTAATGTCGATATACTCCTTTATTACCTTTTCAAGACAATCCATCGACAAATAAGAATGTTCATCATACAATCTCACCTTATCCTGATAATAACAATATGAACATCCGAGGTTACACTCCGCCCCGACAGGTTTAAACATCATATTAAACCTCATCGGATTAGACAATCTCAATGCATCTGATAATGTAAGTGTATTTTTCAGCATCTTGAACAAAGAATTAAAAGATGAAGATTACATTTCTATTTAAAATGGAATAGTTCCGAATCAACCCTTGACACTTTCATCAAGGAGTCCATTTCCGCAACTTTATCAGGATACGCGCCTGCCACATCAACCTCTTCCGCGACACCGTCTTTCAGATTATACAGTTCTATTTTCCCATCATTATGGACATCATATTTCACCGCTTTCCAATCACCTTGCCTTATTGCCTGACGTCCATTTTCCTCGTGAAATTCCCAATACAAATAATCATGTTTTTCCTGCACGCCACTCTTTGTCAATTCTGGCAAGAATGAAATTCCGTCAATATCCTTAGGATGCTCAGCACCAATTATATCCGCCATCGTAGGCAAGAAATCCCAAAACGCAGATATATGATCCGACTTGCTATTTTCTTCAACTACGCCATCCCATCTTACTATCATCGGCACTCTTATACCACCTTCGTAAAGATCGCGTTTATATCCGCGGAAGTCGCCATTACTATTGAAGAAATCCGGATCCGCGCCGCCCTCAAGATGAGGACCGTTGTCTGAAGTAAACACAACTATTGTATTTTCCGCTATTCCTAGACTATCTAAAGTCGCGCATATCTCTCCGACTTGTTTATCAAGGACAGACACCATTGCAGCAAAAGCCGCATGCGTATATTGTTGAGAACCATATCCACCATTCTTATAATACACGCCTTCGTCGCAACCCGCATAAGGTTTTTCATCTTCATATTGCGGTTTACCCACAAATGCCATCAGTTCTTTTTCAGGGACTTTTAGTTCAGCATGAGGCAAGACAGAGGTATACCACATAAAGAAAGTAGTGTCTTTATTTTCTTTTATGAAGTCAAGAGCCTCCTTATGAATCAAATCCGGGGCGTAATCAGTTTCATTTTTATCTTCATTTCCATCAAGCATAATTTTTTCACCATTATGCCACAAATGATAAGGATAATAGTTATGAGCTTGACGTTGGCAGTTATATCCGAAGAATACATCGACATTTTGGTTTTGAGGAGCGCCTTCTGTATCTGGAGCACCAAGTCCCCATTTACCGAACACCGATGTTTTATAGCCATTCTCCTTTAACATCTGGAAGACTGTATAAGTATCTGACGGCATTGGATGCTGACCTTCAACAGGCAATTCCTTATTACCTCTTATAACAGTATGACCAGTATGCTGACCCGTAATAAGACAACTTCTTGACGGAGCGCTAACAGACGAACCAGAATAATGTTGAGTAAATATCATTCCCTGTGATGCAAGATGATCAATATTTGGAGTAGAAAACCTTGTTTGTCCCAAGCATGACAAATCCGCATAACCCAAGTCATCTGCCAATATGAAAATGACATTAGGTCTATCTACATTCTTTGCAAGCTGTTCATTTTCCCCCATTGCTCCGCATGATGACAACGAGATCGCCGTCAAGGCAGCAACAGAAGATTTCAGAGACCAATATTTACCTTTATAATTCATAGTTAACCATTGTTATTCAAAATACCTAAACACTAGCACATCTTCATCATTAATACATCTGTACGCATAATCATAAAGAAGTTTATACTCATGTTTTTTATGAGTTTTATAGAGACCTGTCATCACGTCAAAATTAAAATTGCTATTGACGAGAGTCTGCTTCTTAACGATTTTCTTTCCACTTCTAGTTATAGATTTAAGGACGTTCCTATTATACAACAACGATTTGTTGATTTGATTTATCACCTCATTGTTATGCTTATTTCGCAGATACCCATAATTATTACGGCAGGCATCATCGCAAAATTTCTTATCAGACCGTCCTTTCAATTCTTTGCCGCAAAAGATGCAATATCTTTTTTCCGAGACGATTTTTTCCATAGCGACAAAACTATCAATACGAAAATGCGTAACTTATGATATTTGCGCCCATTTGCAGCGCCTTTTGTCTCGTCTCATTTGAGTCATAGTGCACTCTTTGGTCTTCCCATCCATCGCCCAAGTCACATTCGTAAGTAAGCAGGCATACTATCCGACCTTCATATATCATAGCAAAAGCCTGAGGCGCTTTATTATCATGTTCATGAATCTTTGGAAGTCCATCTGGGAACGAATACGGTTTCTGGAAAATCTCATGAGAATAAGGCAGTTCCACCCATTGCAATTCTGGGAACACCTTCTGCATCTGACTCATTGCATAATCCTTCATTCCATAATTATCATCAATATGCAGGAACCCGCCGGCCAACAGATAATCCCTAATATTATTCACGTCATTTTCATCAAAGAACACATTACCGTGACCAGTCATATGTACGAAAGGATAGTTAAAGAGATCAATGCTGCCGGCATCAACGACAGCAACATTGACATCGATATCTGTTTTTATCATCTGGTTACAAAATTTCACCAGATTTGGCAATGACGTAGGATTTGAATACCAGTCGCCTCCACCCTTATATTTCAGGACCGCGACCTGCGTTTTTTGAGCGTAAGTATTTATGGCAAACAGCATAAACACCATCATAAAGATTCTTTTCATAAATTAAGATTGGTTAAGGTTCATTATTATTTCATTTGGTTAATCAGTTGTATCGTATGACACGCCACCACTGCGGCAGTTTCTGTTCTAAGGCGGGCTTCACCCAAACTAACAGGAATGAAACCGTATTCTTTTGCCAATGCAACCTCTTCTTTGCTAAAGTCTCCCTCTGGACCTATCAAAACCAAGGCATTCTCACCTTTTTTATATAAGTCACAAAGTTGCTCTTTAACATTATCATCAATCCAAGCGATGAATTTCTGACCTTCATAATTCTGTTTAACCAATTTGTCGAAAGACACCATATCTTCAACAATCGGCATCTTTGATTTCACAGACTGCTTCATCGCCGAGATAACGATTTTTTTAAAACGATCCACATTCGCCACTCTGCGTTCTGAATGATACGATGAAAAAAGTTTCACCTCATCTATTCCTATTTCCGTAGCCTTTTCAAGGAACCACTCTGTTCTTTCATTAAGTTTTGTAGGAGCAATCGCTATTGACACTTTAAAATCCCTGATGTCGTATCCGTTTCTTTGGTTAGACAAATTCGCCATCGCCCTTTTGGGATGAGCATCTATCAGTTCTGCGTCATAGAGACTACCGTTTCCGTCTGTTACACAGAAACCATCTCCCTCCTTCATACGAAGTACTTTAACAATATGCTTTGACTCCTCTTCTGGGAAGGAGATTGTTCCTATTTGTGCATCAGGTAAATAAAAGACATTCATCTTTTTATGATTTACATTTTTTCAGGCATTGAAATTCCCAATAAGCTAGACGCATTACGCAATAATCTTGCAGTCATATCTGCCAATTGAAGTCTGAATTCTCTTCTATTGACGTCATCTTCCTTCATGATACTGCATTCTTGGTAGAATTGGTTAAAGTCTTTTGCCAAGTCGTATATGTAATTAGCAATCATAGCAGGACTTCTGTTGATAGCAGCCTGTTCTAACAAAGATGGCCAATTGTACATATTCACCAAGAGCATCTTTTCTTTTGCATGCATATCTTTAACAGGTATTTCATCGCCGAAAGTAATGCCATTATCTTTAGCTTTACGTATGACCGAGCAAATACGAGCGTGTGTATATTGGATAAACGAAGCTGTATTACCGTTGAAGTCTATTGACTCTTGAGGATCGAACAACATTGTTTTCTTAGGGTCGACTTTCAAGATAAAATACTTCAAAGCTCCGATACCTATCATATCATACAAGCGATTTGCTTCTTCTTCTGTGAGACCATGAGCCTTGCCGAGTTCTTCCGAAACTTCTTTTGCTGTTTTCACCATTTCGTCCATCAAGTCATCAGCATCGACTACAGTGCCTTCACGAGACTTCATTTTACCATTTGGCAACTCAACCATTCCGTATGAAAGATGTTCGATGTCGTTGCCCCATTCATATCCCAATCTGACAAGAATTCGTTTCAAAACATCAAAGTGATAATTTTGTTCGTTACCGACAACATATATCAACTTTTTAGGTTGGTATTCTTCATAACGAAGCTGAGCTGTACCAAGATCCTGTGTCATATATACTGATGTTCCATCTCTACGGAGCAACAATTTCTCATCAAGACCTTCATTTCTCAAGTCGCACCATACAGAACCATCTTCACGTTTGTAAAGAACATTCTTATCCAATCCTTCATTGACCGTTTTCTTACCTAAAAGATATGTCTGTGATTCATAGTAAATCTTTTCAAAAGCGACGCCAAGACGATCGTAAGTAACATCGAATCCATCGTAAACCCATTGATTCATGGTTTCCCATAACTGACGAATTTCCGCATCACCTGCTTCCCATTTTCTTAGCATCTCACGTGTCTCTTGCATCAACACTGAATTTTCTTCAGCTGCTGCTTTAGCTTTTTCCTTTTCTTCATCACTAAGTTCATCATAATTTGCTGGCAACAACTGTTTTACTTCTTCCTTATAATGCTTATCAAACAAGACGTAGAAGTCACCGATGAGATGGTCGCCTTTCTTTCCTGTTGATTCTGGAGTACAACCATCACCCCACTTTTGCCAAGCAATCATACTTTTGCAAATATGAATACCTCTATCATTCACAAGGTTAACACGAACTACGTTTTCACCATTAGCTCTCAATATTTCAGAGACGCTCCATCCCAACAAATTATTACGGATATGACCTAAATGCAAAGGTTTGTTTGTGTTAGGCGATGAATATTCCACTACGATAGGACTGCCTGTAATCTGTTTTCTTCCGAACATGTCATTTTTATGATTCTGAGCAAAAAACGAAAGCCAGTAATTATCAGATATCAACAAATTAAGGAAACCTTTCACAACATTGTATTTTGAAACGATTTCGCTAGCTGCTACGATTTCTCTACCTATTTCATCAGCCATCACTTCTGGCGCTTTCTTTGCCATTTTAACAAATGGGAAAACCACCACTGTCAAGTCACCTTCAAATTCAGGGCGTGTCTGTTGAAAATTAATCTGTTGTACAGGAGGTTCCTGTCCGTATAACTTTGTAAATGCATTGACAAAAAGCTGTCTCAAGATTTCTTCTAACATATCTGTCTTTATTTAATTTTAAGGCACAAAGATAACAAAAAAACTCTTTATCATTTATCATTATTTATTAAAAAATAATGTCTTAAACAAGCTGTAACTAAAAGGGAATGTTATAACTTCTTCCATATAAGGCTTCGGGTAAACCTCTATCATTTCACCTGGTATCATTTGGAATATATTTCCCACGACATACAGTCTTCCATCTTCAAAGAATACACCCAACAAATCATATTCATAACCGAAGTCGGGATGATCTGGCATTTCCTCCAATAGTTCTTCTAATATTGAATTCTTTATGTCTTGAGCCCTCTTTTCCAATGCTTTTTCCCCGAAATCAGTTCCTGCTACATAAGATGCCAGCAACCTCTTCGCAATGATACCTAGCATTTCCAAATCAAAGCCAACATCCTTGAATCCCATTGTCGGCAAAAATGGCTGATGACTAAACCAGCATCCCATTCCATGAGCTGCAAGTGAAGTAAGTCCATGAGCAAACTCTTTGTGATAAGAACTTTCAAAAATACTTACCCCATACTGGTCTTCTGTCGGTTCTGTCATATAAGTATACATAACGCCTTTAACCAGACCGCTTCCCAAACCATAATGCGATGCTGTCTTTATACTATTCCAATCATCGCCGCTGAACTTAAAGTCACCGTCTCCAACACTAACCATACAATTACCTCCAGCAACAATACCTTCTGTCACAGCAGCGACACCAACTTGCAAGAACCACGACTGTCCCATTGTGTATTCTGTCAAAAAACCCTTTATAAAACCAACACCGAACAACAAAGCTGCTTCACCGAACGAATCGATTTTTGGAGCATTAAACACCAGATTCGCCGCACCGCCAACAATACCAAGCACAACGCTCTCAACCCACTCTCCTGTCGGGTCATTGTATCTTAACGGATTATTCAGGCAATAACTATATCTATTAAAGTTCTGCGACGATTTCGGCATTTGAATGTTATTATCCGGACTCAGCATCATAGACATCAACGGGTCATACAATCGACCATTCATATGTATCAAACCGAAATCCCAAAGATGTTCATGACCCGTAAATCCTCTATCAAACAAAGTCGATTCACCCTTAAAATCTTCCTCCCATTTTTGAGGGTCACGGATGTTTCCCCATGCGTCAAAACTTAATTTTTCCAGCAGGCGTCCGTCTTTATCTGTGATGATATTCCACGAAGTCAGATTATCTTTATGAATATAATTTATCGTCTCAGATGTGTCATTGCCTTCATTTTTAACACAAACGGCAAACACACCCATTGGACCATCTAGATATGTCAGAATCTTAGTCACACCATCTTCCTCAATATACTCACAATTACCGGCATAAACTTTCTTTTTTACTTTATCACCAGAAATACATTGCATAAAAATACGTTCATTATCATAACCATAATCCATAGACAAAGACATATTTCCATCTTCAACAGCAACAACATTATCAAAAGAAGAATAAACTATATTATGTGCAAATCTTTCAAACATTTTTTCATTATCACTCTTTGCGCTTATGATGGCATTAGGTTTATTCACTGCATAAGTTGCATTATACAGCACTTTTTCTCCATTCATCTCTTTGCTCTGAATATTACCATTATCAAAATAAGTCATTAAACCATTTACCTCTGAATTCAGAATTATCTTAGTCAACCTTTCATAAGAGTCATATTCAAACACTTCACAATTATAGTCAACGAGATCGCTTCTGGATATCTGATTACACATGCCATCATATCTATAATCAAGGTTTTGCAAGACCTCATCACCTCTCTTTGTAACAATTCCCTCAACCATAAAATCATAAGGATTATACGAATATTGAGTTTTCAATCCATTGCCAACCTGATACTCTGTTATATAACCTGCGGAATTTGTCTTATCTGTTTTCCACAAAACCGCTTGAGTTTTTGCATCACACACCACCATCTCATACCCAGTGTTAGAATATTTCTTTTCTACGCAAAAACCAGACGGATACGATATTGTAGACACACGACCAGCTTCATCATAAGAATATGACGTTTTATACCTTCCGCCTTTAATATGTTCTATCGTATACATAATCCTGAGTTTGTCATCATACACATATTCCATCTGATGACCTCCCGAAGTCGACACTCTGGTGAGCAATCCGTCATATCCTTTGTCGCGACTATATTCCCATCGCGCCACTCTCGTCTTGCCACTCCGGAAATCCTTTTCAATCCTTGAATTCAACCTGCCCAAAACATCATACTCCATTTCAATCGCATATTGAGCACTGACCATCTTCTTAATATTACCAAGCGCATCATATTTGTACGACATCGTTCCATAATTAGGGTCTCGTACGGAAACCTTATTTCTCCTATTATCATAAGAAACCACGACTTGACTATTTTTATTTCCACCGACTTGTGCAGATTTCAGACTACCATCGCTATAATACTCATATTTAATTTCCTCGCCTGCATTGTCAATCACGCTAGTTATCCACCCCATAATATTACAAGTCTCTTTTTTGTATTTCTTCAACCCGTCAACTGACGATGACTCTGTCTGAACACTATTACCGTCATACACATAGTTGACAGCAAGTCCATTCGGATACAACTTTTCGACAATTCTGTTATAGGCATCATATATATTCAAAACAAACAGTTTATCCTCATTTTCATAATACGGATATGTCTCTTGCTTCAAATTGCCATAATCATCATACATCTTATCAACAATCACCGCATTTCCATGTATATCAAAAGTAACAGTTCTAAGTTCCACCCCAGACTTATGACAGAAAACCATTTTTTCTGCATTTCCAACGCTTTTTTCCCAATAGTAATAAGACGAATTTCTCGGAGCATATTTATTATTTACAGACCATCGCAACACCTTTACATCTCTCATTCCATCTGGCATAACCACAACATCTTTTATTCCAAACGGTTCTTTTTCAACACGAGTGATATGATTGTTATAGTCAATCGTTGCTGTCAATATTCCGAAGTCAGCGTCATATTTGCATACTACTTCTCTGCCTAACTCATCTACAGACTTAGTTTTATACCTATACTGATACATTTCGCCATATTCCGATTTTACAATTTTATCTGCTTTCAATGATGGAGACGACAATATCCTTTCAACAACATTACCGACCTTATCATATTTATACTTCATTACAATTGTCAACGAATCATTTGCATCAGCATTCACATTTGGCATCTTTGTCTCTTTCACGACTTTCAAAGGATTAACTTCATCATATTCAAACAACTGAACTTCTCCCACCCTATCATTAACTTTATCACACACATATTTCATCACTTTTTCAGGTCTATTAATAATCCATTTAGAAATGTCATTTTCATAATCAATACTCATTTCCTCATAATACTGACCATCTTTAGGAGACAAAGACTTGACATCATCAAAACCTTTTACAGTCCGATTCAATTGTACTATTTTATCATATGTCGCTTCAGAGTTAAGGTCCGATTCATAAGTGTTCACCGTTATGATATTTTTCAGCACAACGTACTTCCTATCAACATCAAAAACGGACTCTCTATCTTGCAAAGGCAATGGAAGAATCACCTTATCATTTCTTGAGCAAATATATTTTCTATATTCAAAATAATGCTCCTTTATCAATTGATTTTCGCCATGGAATAATTTTTCTGAAAACAATAGAGGTATACAATGAGACCCCATCAATTCCAAGTTATACTCCCGAAGCAATCTTTCAACCAAAATATCACCCACATAATTTCTTACAACAACCGTCTCAAATCCCATAAAACCATGTCCACTTTTGTGTAACAATGCATTACGATAATTATACTTTTTAACGATAGGTTTTTCATTCACGCTGTAAGTTTTAATCTCCTTCAATGCCAGTATTGGCACCGATTTCTTGTCAATATTATAACTAATTCTACGACCATCGCAAGTATAAAAAGCATCCTTTTCTTTACCATTATAAATCAGATAATCATATGACAGTTCTGTAACATTACCCAACCCATCCACTATTTGTTCAATGCTATAATAGGCAGAATTCGGGTACAATGAAACTATATGCGACTTTGCATAATTTGACGGATTTCTCGGCAATCCTGACAATATAGAAATATTTTCCTGTGGCAAAAAACGACCCAATTGTATTGTTTGATGCGTATAGTTTATTGGCATATTATATCGTTTGCTGTACATAAAAGAACACGAAGACCGACTATCGCAATATGGAGAAAATCCGACTTCCAAGTAATAATTACCAGCAAAATTATTAAACACGCCAACATCAGCAGTACCATCTCCGTCAAAATCCGCTGTTCTAATTGCGATTGTTGGTCTTTGCATTTCCTTCAAAGAATAGCGATACTTATCAGCATCATTCAACCGAATACGTTGAAACAGACTGTTTTTCATACATGATATAGGATCGGAGAAAGCATCACCTGTCGACATAACCATATTCCACAATCTTGCCGGGTCATAATACAACATATCTATTTTACCATCACCATTATAATCATTAGGGAACATATGCATCTTGTTCGTAAGTTCGATTCCTTCACAATATGTTTCCAGTTTCAGGCCATCTTCGTTACTTATCCTATACACCTTATAATCATCTTTATTCAAAGAAAGCAATTCACCAATACCATCTCCTGAAATATCAACCGCCAAACATTTAACATCTTCTTTACCATTGATGACATTACTTTCCTGTATTTCTTCACTCACAAGTTCCCCTTCTTTTAAATAAATGCATTCTACCAAATCCTTATTTTTATTACCGTCGTATGCATCAACAACCAAAATACAGCAATTATTTCTATCAATGTAATTACCAGGCATCAGCGTAACGAATCTTTCATATTCATATGTATTCTTATTCAGGAATCCGCCATCAGACACAACAAACACATTAAACCTAACGAGTTCAAATGTGCCAACTGCATCATACTGTATTTCATACGGAATAATATCATCAATTCCATCTCCGTTGATATCACAAACATATATCCAATCCAGATATTTACTTAAACTAATTTTCGCGTAAGGTTTCTCCGAGAAAGAACCATCACAATTATTCAAATATATCTCACCCTCAATGTCTGACGGGTATGTATCTTGAATTTTATACGGCACCAGCAACACATCAGAAAAACCATCACCATTAAAATCACCGACAAAAGAAACCCTGTTAAATACCGTTTTGTCAAGTTCATATTTTTTATATCCACAGGTATTATCTACCCCGATTTTCTTTTCCGAATTCCATATTATGCGCGTTGGATTTAGCTTCTTGCCACCAACAGTCAACTGTATAGAATTCAAACGATAATGAATATAGTAGTTATTATTGTAGCGACCAGGTTCATCATACAGCAGTTGATACTCTATCATCTTCTTGCCAGAAGCATTACTAATCACCTCTATGCTTTTCAATATTTTATTACTCGAAATCACACTGCCGCTAACATAAGATTTAGTGGCATCAGTTCTTTCTTCATACATAAATACAACACGATATGCTGGTTTGACATTAACCTTATCGTTTGATGTATATTCTATACTTTTAATATAAGACTCTCCTGTAGCATTATTTTCATAATAATTGTAACGAATCGCATTTCCGTTTCTGTCAACGACCTTGCTCAACAACCATCTAAGAACAACTTCACCATTACCTTGCGGTTCCACTTTAGAATCAGCGGTAGTGCCATATTCCCATATCGTACCGTCACTTTTCCATACTACAAAATAATCCGGACCTTTTCCACTTCCTTCATATGACACTATCTTATCCAAATTATCAATTTCCGTCTTATATTCATTAACACCTACAGACATCAAACGCTGTCCATCTACGACATATCTATCATTTTCAAAATCTACATTTGTAACCATTCCATCATGATATTCCGTTTGTCCCACACGCTCTATAGACGACAATCCCTGCAAGTCCCACGACCATCCAAGAAGACCATTCGCACTCTGACTATTATATGCGATTACAAGTTTTGGCGTCATTGCCCCTAATGCTTGTGGCAACTTTACATCTATAGAATATGTAGCCGCACCTGTCGCACTAACATCCAGCACTCCAGGCATAGTTCCGACAACACATTCATCATCACCATTTCCTCCATACAACCCATCTGACGGAGGATACACCGAGTATCTGTCAACATCCAACTGCATCTCATTATTTGCAGCAGGAGTATAAACAAATCCTGGCAACAATTCTATAGATGACGTAGCCTGACACAAATACGATCGATTTTCATCTAACAAATCATTTAATTCTATCTTAGTTTGCTGAAAAAGTTCCTGTGCATTAACTCTCAACGAACACAAAACAATCAGCAATATATAAACAGCAACCTTTTTCATACCTTTTATAATTAAAGTTTCACAACAATCTCACTTCTCTCACCTTTATCTCTAATTATTCTCAGCAAATACACACCTGCCGGATAGTTACTAATATCAACACATATTGTTTCTACAAACTTTTGACTTGTTATCAAAATGCCTTTATTATTATAAACATACACTTCTACCAAGTCATCACATTCTGCTCCTTTCAATTCTATCTGAAATCTACCATTACTCGGATTCGGATAGACAAACAAATCATCCGTTTCATCATCAGGATTTTCCTTGAATACATCCAATGTCTCTTCAACATCAGCACCGCCTCTCTCATATTTATCACACTCTTTGGTTATAAAACTAACCCTATTACCATTTTTATCATAAGATATCTTAAAGCAATGCTGAGAAAATACTTCGTTGCTACTAACAAGACATAACAATCCCATTAGAAATATCATCACATATTTCCATCTCATAACATTTCCTCCTTTACATCTCTTATTTAGACTGTAACGACTCTATTATCTCCTGCTGACATTTTATAAGATTATTCAGTTCTATGGCATACAATGTCAGTTCTTCTATCTTTTTCAAAAGAAGTCCGTCCATTTCAACCATATCATAACCTTTATCAAAAACGTCTTGGCCTGAAGGAATATCAGGGAGGTGACCATTTTCATTTATATATTGTTCGACATCTTCAATTGACTGAAGATCATAACCATCTTCAAACACAACATCATACCAATCTTCAACATCTTTCACCAGCACTTTTGTTGTCATAATTCCACCTTGAACTGCCAAGGCATAATCACTTTCTTCAGAAAATCCTCTCGGAGCATTGATTGTCACTTGAGCATTCATCGCAACCTGAGTAGCATCTAGATTAATCTTCGCATTTTGCGACATTATCGACAATCCCGCATCCGGTTTAACACAAATTCTATTATTCTCGTCAAACAACTGAATATACGCCATTTTGGCTGAATTTGCCGGTTCTATAAAAACTCCAGCATCTTCATTAGCATCTGATTTTATATGAAGTTTCGCTTCAGGAGAGGTTACATTGCCAATACCTACTTTACCAGTAGTATTATAAGCACTTGACTTTGAAACAAACAAAGTCGGCAACGCACTATTAAAACCTATCATCAAACTATTAGGGACATTGTTGGACAGCATTCGAGATTCCGTGTTACTTATCCCGGAACCTATCACTACTGAATTTGCTGCTTGCGCTCTAACACATTTACCCATCGCGATGGCATTAGCAGCATAAGACTTGGAGAAATATCCGACAGCGAAAGAGTATTGTCCCCGACTTTCACATCCTGCACCTATAGTAGATGAGTAAAGACCACTCGCAATATTTCTATTAGCCGTAGCCGGACCACACAAATCGCATCCATTTTGAGCACTAACTTTTTCTGCACAATGACATAGTGCAACAAATAGCATTATTACATATAATAATCTTGGTTTCATAATTTTTGGTTTTTGCTTGTTAATTAATAAATTCTTTTACAAACCATCATCATAAGATAACGGCACACTTATCTGAAGTATATTCTCAACTGAATATAGCAGACCTAAGACTTACACTTTACGCAAGATAAGTCAAACTCAAATGAATAATGTAAATTGATTTAGACAAATTGATTTCATAATAAATAATTTTGGCATTTTGGGTAAATTAAGTTTTAGGTTCTTTCTTTTAAAAATCATATTACAAACATAAACAACACCTCCTTTCCAACAAATATTGTCCTATAATTTTCATTGCAAATATAATATGCTAACATCGGTTTGTCAAGCATTTTTTTCTTAAAAAAAATTATGATTTTTTTGTTGCATCAAAATAAAAAAACAGTAAATTTGCACTTTGATGACACGCAATAGAACATTATTAAATAACAATGAGATAGGCGATTTACAAGTGGGTAAATCAAGCACTTTATTTCATTTTTCTCAGACGGACATTAACCGTCTTTTTTTGTGTCTTTTTGTTAATTTTCTTTATTATTTAACTCTAAATCAAAATCAACGATGTCTATTTCACTTAAAGACCGTAGCCTAATTTCAATTTACGACTACACACCAGAAGAAATCTGTCACATTCTTGACATAGCAGAAGAATTCGAAAAGAATCGTCTTCAAAACTTATTAAATGGTAGAGTTATCGCATCTTTGTTCTTTGAACCTTCAACAAGAACAAGACTCAGCTTTGAAACCGCAATCCAACTTCTTGGAGGTAACGTTATCGGTTTCAGCAGTACAGCAGGAACAAGCGTCCAAAAAGGCGAATCATTAAAAGACACAATCATGATGGTTGCAAGTTATGCTGACCTTATCGTTATGCGTAACCCTGTTGATGGTTCAGCTCGTTATGCATCAGAAGTATCAAAGGTGCCTATCATCAATGCTGGCGATGGTTCTAACCAACACCCAACACAATGTTTGTTAGACCTTTATTCAATCAGAAAAACTCAAGGCACTCTTGAAAACCTTGAAATCACTATGGTTGGTGACTTGAAATACGGACGTACAGTACACAGTCTCGTTCAAGCTATGTGCAACTTCAACGCAAAATTCAACTTTGTATCTCCTGTTGAATTGAAAATGCCTTCAACTGTAATCCAATACATCAAGAATGCTGGTCTTGAATATCACGAATACACAAGTCTTGAAGAAGTAATTCCTCATTCTGACATTATCTATATGACAAGAGTTCAACGCGAACGTTTCCCAGATCCATTGGAATACGAAAAAGTCAAGAACGCTTACATCTTACGCAACGAAATGCTTGAAAACTCAAAACCTAACTGCCGCATTCTTCACCCACTACCTCGCGTAAACGAAATTCACACCGATGTTGATGCAAATCCTAAAGCTTATTATTTCCAACAAGCTCAAAACGGATTGTTTGTTCGCCAAGCTTTGATAGCAGCAATACTTGGTCTTAAATAATAATTTTTATTAACAATAAGATTTAAATGTCATGGATAAGAGAAAAGAACTCATAGTATCAGCAATTGAAAACGGAACAGTAATCGACCATATTCCTGCAGATAAAGTTTTTGAAGTTGTTAAAATTTTGGATCTTGAACATTCAAAAAATTCTGTTTACTTCGGAACAAATTTAGACAGTAAAAAATATGGCAAAAAAGGAATTATCAAAATCAGTGATAAATTCTTTGAACCAGAAGACATCAACAAAATCGCTTTAGTAGCTCCAACAGCTTCTCTCATCGAGATTAAGGATTTTGAAGTCATAAACAAACACAGCATTCAAATTCCAGATCATATCAACTCTATCGTGAAATGTTTCAACCCTAACTGCGTTACAAACAAAGAAGGTGTTCCAACTAAGTTCACTGTCATAAAAGACGAAGATGGCAAAGTAAATTTGAAATGCCACTATTGTGAAAAATACACAAGAGAGAACAACATTGAGTTCGTATAATAAATTAAATACTAAACAAAAAAAAAGCTGACTTAAAGTCAGCTTTTTTTATGCTTGTGCAGCAGGACCTCCCATCGTAAATGGAGGCAATTTCTCATTCACGTCTTTTATTGGTCCGTGAGTGGATTCATACTTACTGATATTTTCAGCCAAAGCCTTGTAAAGTCGCTTTGCATTTTGAGGTGTCAATATGATTCTTGACTTCACTTTTGCTTTTGGTGAAGCAGGCATCAACTTGATAAAGTCAACAACGAATTCTGTTGGAGAATGTGCTATTACTGCCAAATTTGAATAGATGCCTTCTGCAATCTCATCAGTTAATTCAATATTAATCTGATTCTTATTATTGTTATTATTTTCCATTGTTATATTTTTTAATTTCTCACAAAGATAGTTTATTTTCTTTCAAAAAAAATAGGTTGGCATTAAAACCAACCTATTTTTAGAATTTATTTTGTGTATCAATCTTCAACGGCAGTTTCTCTTTCGCTGATGATTGGTTCATAATCTTCGCGAGATCCGACGATTAAGTCGTCATATTCACGTAAACCTGTACCTGCAGGAATCTTATGACCAACGATAACGTTTTCTTTCATTCCTTCGAGAGTATCTGACTTAGCGTTGATTGCAGCCAATGTCAAGACTTTTGTTGTTTCCTGGAATGATGCTGCTGAGATGAAGCTTTCTGTTTGAAGAGCTGCTCTTGTGATACCTTGCAACACTTGGTGTGCTGTTGCAGGTTGAGCATCACGTGCTTCAACAAGTTTCTTATCTTTACGTTTCAAGATTGAGTTTTCGTCACGGAGTTTTCTTACAGTAATCATTTGACCGTTTGAAAGGTTTTCTGAGTCACCGCAATCTGTAACAACAACTTTACCGAAGATTTCGTCATTGCTTTCTTGGAATGTAAGTTTATTGACGAGTTCGCCTTCGAGGAAACGAGTATCACCTGGATCATCGATTTCAACTTTACGCATCATTTGACGAACGATAACTTCGAAGTGTTTACCATTGATTGTTACACCTTGTGAACGATAAACTTCTTGAATTTCGTTAACGATAAATTCTTGAACTTTCATTGGACCTTCGATAGCCAAGATGTTAGCAGGTGTTATAGCACCGTCTGACAATGGTTGACCAGCTTTCATGAAGTCGTTTTCTTGAGCAAGAATTTGTTTTGATGTTGGGATAAGATAACTCTTTTGTTCACCTGTCTTAGATGTGATGACGACTTTACGGTTACCACGGACGAGTTTCTTTTCAAATGAAACGACACCGTCGATTTCTGAGACAACTGCTGGTTCAGAAGAGTTACGAGCTTCGAACAATTCAGTAACGCGTGGGAGACCACCAGTGATGTCGCCCAACTTACCTGTAGCGCGAGGGATTTTAACGAGCATATCACCAGCCTTAATCTTAGCGCCATCTTCTACCATAATGTGAGCGCCTACTGGCAAGTCGTATGACTTGATAACCTCACCGTGTTTGTCAACGATAGAAATTGATGGGTTCTTTGAATATTTACGACCTTCGATGATAACGCGTTCGTTATAACCAGTCTGTTCGTCAGATTCGTTACGGAATGTTATACCTTCAACGATATTTTCGTATTGTACTTTACCTTGATATTCAGAGAGTATCAATGCGTTGTATGGATCCCATTCACAGATAAGGTCGCCTGGGTTAACTTCAGTGTTAGGTTTAACATAAAGTTTAGAACCATAGCGGATGTTAGCTGTTGTGAGAGCAACACCTGTTTTCTTATCTATAATTCTCATTTCAGCAGAACGACCAACGACGACTTGATATTCTTTTTGTTCGCCTGTTAATGGGTCAACTGAATCTTCTTTATAATCAACGACGCGGAGTTCATCGATTTCAAGGATACCATTATATTTAGCTTTGATTGAAGAATCGTCTGATGTTGTTGACGCTGTACCACCTTGGTGGAATGTACGCAATGTCAACTGTGTACCAGGTTCACCGATTGATTGAGCAGCGATAACACCGACAGCTTCACCTCTTTGAACGAGTTTACCTGAAGAAAGGTTACGTCCGTAGCAGTTAGCACAAACA
The DNA here is from genome assembly GCA_045656905.1 of Bacteroidales bacterium. Classification (GTDB taxonomy): domain Bacteria; phylum Bacteroidota; class Bacteroidia; order Bacteroidales; family F082; genus Limimorpha. The sequence goes on along the minus strand of JAZOSA010000088.1, from coordinate 11,709 downwards.
CCACGTTTTGATTCACATGTCAATACGGAACGGATTTCTACGCTTTCTATTGGAGAGTCTGTGATTCTCTTAGCGATGTCTTCTGTAATTTCTTCGCCACCGTTGATGATTAACTCACCTGTTTGTGGATGGAAGATATCGTGAAGAGCAACACGACCTAAGATTCTGTCATAGAGAGACTCAATAACTTCGTCACCTCTGCGCAATGCGCTGATTGTCAAACCACGGAGTGTACCACAATCTTTTTCATTGATGATAACATCGTGAGCAACGTCAACAAGACGACGTGTCAAGTAACCAGCGTCAGCTGTCTTCAACGCGGTATCAGCAAGACCCTTACGAGCACCGTGAGTTGAAATGAAGTACTCAAGAACTGACAGACCTTCTTTGAAGTTAGACAAAATTGGGTTTTCGATAATTTCCGCACCACCTGCTGCTGAGGATTTTTGTGGTTTTGCCATAAGACCTCTCATACCGCAGAGCTGACGGATCTGTTCTTTAGAACCACGAGCACCTGAGTCCAACATCATGTATACAGGGTTAAATCCTTGGTCATCTTTTGGAAGGAGTGTCATAACTTCTTCTGTCAACTTAGTTACAACGTGACCCCAAATGTCGATAATCTTGTTGTAACGTTCGTTAGATGTGATGAAACCCATATTATATTCTTCACGGATAGCAGCTACTTCATCGTTAGCTTCTTGGATCAATTCTTCTTTTACAGAAGGGACCAAGACGTTACCGAGGTTGAATGAGAGACCACCTCTGTAAGCCATTTCATAACCCATATTCTTGATAGCATCCAAGAATTTGGTTGTTGTGGCTGTACCGAGAAGTTTCACCATTGTACCAATGATATCACGTAAAGATTTCTTATTTAACAATTTATTGATAAATCCGAACTCTTTAGGAACGACCTCATTGAAGAGAACACGACCTACTGTTGTTTCTATCTTTTCGTTTACGATAGTGCCATCTTCTTTACGTACGTCAGCGCGGACATAGATGATAGCGTGCATATCAACTTTCTTCTCGTTATAAGCGATGATAACTTCTTCTGCTGAATAGAATGATTTACCTTCACCTTTAACTGGATGTTCTGGAGTGCTCTTACGTGGTTTTGTAATGTAGTACAAACCGAGAACCATGTCTTGTGATGGAACTGTGATAGGAGCACCGTTAGCAGGGTTCAAGATATTGTGAGAAGCCAACATTAAGATTTGAGCTTCAAGAACTGCTGCGTTACCGAGTGGCAAGTGAACAGCCATCTGGTCACCGTCGAAGTCAGCGTTGAAAGCTGTACATACGAGTGGGTGGAGACGGATTGCCTTACCTTCAACGAGTTTTGGCTGGAATGCTTGGATACCAAGACGGTGCAATGTAGGAGCACGGTTCAACAAGATTGGGTGACCTTTCAATACGTTTTCAAGGATATCCCAAACAACAGGGTCTTTACGATCAACGATTTTCTTAGCAGATTTAACAGTCTTAACAATACCGCGTTCAATCATCTTACGGATGATGAATGGTTTGTAAAGTTCAGCTGCCATATCTTTTGGAAGACCGCATTCGTGCATATCGAGTTCTGGACCTACAACGATAACTGAACGACCTGAATAGTCGACACGTTTACCGAGTAAGTTTTGACGGAAACGACCTTGTTTACCTTTCAAACTGTCGCTCAAAGATTTAAGAGGACGATTTGAATCTGTTTTAACAGCACTTGATTTACGTGAGTTATCCAACAATGAGTCGACTGCTTCTTGGAGCATACGTTTCTCATTACGCATAATAACGTCTGGAGCCTTGATTTCAATAAGACGTTTAAGACGGTTATTACGGATAATAACACGACGATATAAATCGTTCAAGTCTGATGTAGCGAAACGTCCGCCATCGAGTGGTACCAATGGACGCAACTCTGGTGGGATAACTGGGATGACTTTGAGGATCATCCATTCTGGACGGTTTTCAATACGTTGTTGTGCATCGCGGAAAGATTCTACAACTTGGAGACGTTTTAAAGCGTCTTGCTTACGTTGTTGTGCTTTTTCCTTGCTTGCTCTGTCACGAAGTTCGTATGACATTTTGTCTAAGTCAAGACGTGCCAACAAATCGTAGACTGCTTCAGCACCCATCTTTGCGATGAATTTATTTGGATCATCTTCCGGTAAGTATTGGTTTTCAATTGGAAGTGATTCCATTATATCGAGGTATTCTTCTTCTGTGAGGAAGTCGAGATAGTTAATACCATCTTGTTCTTTAATACCTGGTTGAATAACAACATAACGTTCGTAATAGATGATGCTATCCAACTTCTTTGTTTGCATACCGAGCAATGCACCTATTTTATTAGGCAATGAGCGGAAGTACCAGATATGAGCTACAGGAACAACCAATTTGATGTGACCTGTACGTTCACGTCTAACTTTCTTTTCAGTGATTTCCACACCGCAACGGTCGCAGACGATGTTTTTGTAACGAATACGTTTATATTTTCCGCAATGACATTCCCAGTCTTTTACTGGTCCGAAAATTCTTTCGCAGAACAAACCATCACGTTCTGGTTTGTATGTACGATAGTTTATTGTCTCTGGTTTAAGGACCTCACCGAAAGAGCGCTTTTCAATTGACTCAGGTGAAGCAAGACTAACTGTAATCTTGGAAAAACTGCTATTTATTGTGTTCTTACTTAAAGCCATATATTAGGTTAATATTATAGAACATTATTATTCAAACGTAATTTCAAGTCCGAGTCCACGTAATTCATGGATTAAAACATTGAATGATTCTGGGATACCCGGAGTTGGCATGCTTTCGCCCTTAACGATTGCTTCGTAGGCTTTTGCTCTTCCGTTGACATCGTCAGATTTTACAGTCAATATTTCTTGTAAGATGTTGCTTGCTCCGAATGCTTCGAGAGCCCAAACTTCCATTTCTCCGAAACGTTGACCACCAAATTGTGCCTTACCGCCTAATGGTTGTTGTGTAATCAATGAGTATGGTCCGATTGAACGTGCGTGCATCTTATCATCAACCATATGGTGCAACTTAAGCATATAAATATAACCTACTGTTGCCTTTTGGTCGAATGGATTACCTGTACCGCCGTCATAAAGTTGGACGCTACCATTTTCTGGAAGACCAGCTTGTCTCATATAATCATTGATTTGATCTAATGAAGCGCCGTCAAAAATAGGTGTAGCGAACTTAACGCCAAGTTTCTTACCTGCCCAACCTAATACTGTTTCGTAAATCTGACCCAAGTTCATACGTGAAGGCACACCAAGAGGATTCAATACTATATCAACAGGTGTTCCATCTGCCAAGAATGGCATATCTTCATCACGAACGATCTTTGAAACGATACCCTTGTTACCGTGACGACCAGCCATCTTGTCACCGATGTTCAACTTACGTTTTTGTGCAACGTAAACTTTAGCCATCTGAACGATGCCGTTTGGCAATTCGTCACCAACGCTTGCAACATTCTTCTTACGGCTATAAACACCAAGTATTTCCTTACATCTCATATTGTAATTGTTGATAGTCTTAACAACCAACTCATTGATTTCTGCGTCTGTTGTCCATCTGTATGGATTTACAGTCATATAATCAATGTTCAACAATGCTTTATGTGAGAACTTGATCTTCTTAGCTAATACAACTTCTTTGAAATTATTTTGAACGCCCAAGGATGTTCTTCCTGCTAAAAGACTCATCAACTTTTCAATAAGTCTTTCTTTGAGGGCGTCTATTTCGCGTTGGCATTCGAAATCTATCTCTGCAATAATATCTCTATCTTTTGCTTTAGACTTACGATCTTTTATTACGCGTGAGAATAAGCGTTTGCCAATAACAACTCCCTTCATTGATGGACCTGCCTTGAGAGAAGCATTCTTAACGTCACCTGCTTTGTCACCAAAGATAGCGCGTAACAATTTTTCTTCTGGGGTAGGATCTGTCTCACCCTTAGGAGTAATCTTACCAATCAAGATATCACCTTCTGTTACTTCAGCACCAACTCTGATAAGACCGTTTTCGTCCAAATCTTTTGTTGCTTCTGCACTAACATTAGGAATATCGTTTGTCAACTCTTCTAAACCACGTTTTGTGTCGCGGACTTCAAGAGTAAACTCTTCTATATGTATTGATGTAAATAAGTCTTCTCTAACAATACGCTCTGAAATAACGATAGCATCCTCATAGTTGTAACCTTTCCATGGCATAAATGCAACCATCAAGTTACGTCCGAGTGCCAAGTCGCCACCTTGTGTAGCATAACCTTCTGTAAGGATCTGACCCTTAGTAACTTTTTGACCTTTCTTAACGATAGGTTTTTGGTTGATGCTTGTACTTTGGTTTGTTCTTGCGTATTTAATTAAATTATATGTCTTTTCATCACCGTCAAAGCTGACAAGTCTTTCTTTGTCTGTTCTGTCGTATCTGATGACAATCTTTGTTGAATCAACAAATACAACTTCACCTTCGCCTTCTGCTTCAACTATAGTACGTGAATCTCTTGCAACATAGCGTTCGATGCCTGTACCAACTATCGGAGCTTCTGGACTCATCAAAGGAACTGCCTGACGCATCATGTTAGATCCCATCAACGCACGGTTAGCGTCGTCGTGTTCAAGGAATGGAATCAATGATGCAGCGATTGATGAAATTTGGTTTGGTGCAACGTCAATAAGATCTATTTCTTGTGGTGTGACAATAGGATAGTCAGCAACGTAACGAACTTTCACTGCGTCATCTGTTATCTTACCATTATCATCCATTGCTGTGCAAGCTTGTGCAATAATCTTTTCTTCTTCTTCCTCTGCTGTGAGATATACAGGAGGATTTTGGAAGTCAACAACACCATCAACAACCTTACGATAAGGTGTTTCAATGAAACCTAAATTATTGATCTTAGCGAATACACAAAGTGAAGAAATAAGACCGATGTTTGGACCTTCTGGAGTTTCAATTGTACAAAGACGACCATAGTGAGTATAGTGAACGTCTCGAACTTCGAAACCTGCACGGTCACGTGACAAACCACCAGGACCTAAAGCAGAGATACGACGTTTGTGTGTAACCTCTGACAATGGGTTTGTTTGATCCATAAATTGGGACAATTGGTTTGTTCCAAAGAATGAATTAATAACTGATGATAATGTCTTTGCATTTATAAGTTCTGTTGGTGTAAAGTTTTCGTTGTCACGAACATTCATTCTTTCACGGATTGTACGTGCCATACGAGCCAAACCAACGCCGAACTGTGCATATAACTGTTCACCGACAGTTCTGATACGACGGTTACTTAAGTGGTCAATATCATCTATTTCAGCTTTGCTATTAGATAAGTTGATTAAATACTTAATAATAGCGATAACATCCTCCTTAGTGAGAACTTTCACATCTTCCGGAATTTCTAAACCTAATTTACGGTTGATGCGATAGCGGCCAACATCACCTAAGTCATAGCGTTTGTCTGAGAAGAACAATTTCTCGATAATACCACGAGCTGTTTCTTCATCTGGTGGTTCTGCATTACGTAATTGTCTATAGATATATTCAACAGCTTCTTTTTCTGAGTTAGAAGGGTCTTTTTGCAAAGTATTGAATACTATAGAGTAATCAGAAATGTTAATATCCTCTCTGTCAAGGAGGATAGTTTTAACGCCTGAATTAACAATGATGTCTATATGTTCGGATTCCAACACTGTACCGCGGTCAAGAATTGACTCATGACGTTCAATTGAAACGCATTCGCCAGTTTCTTCATTAACGAAATCTTCGAACCATGAACGAAGTACTCTTGCAGAAAGTTTACGTCCAAGAACTTTTTTAAGAGCAGTCTTAGAAACTTTTATTTCTTCCGAAAGATTGAAGATGTCAAGAATATCTTTATCTGATTCGTAACCTATAGCGCGGAGTAATGTTGTAATAGGTAATTTCTTTTTACGATCGATATAAGCATACATTACGTTGCTAATATCAGTTGAGAACTCCATCCAAGAGCCTTTGAAAGGAATGATACGGGCAGAATATAATGTCGTACCATTTGCGTGTACACTTGAACCGAAGAACACACCTGGAGAACGGTGCAATTGAGATACAACAACGCGTTCTGCGCCATTGATAACGAATGTACCTTGTGGTGTCATATATGGAATAAGACCGAGGTACACGTCTTGTACTTTTGTCTCAAAATCTTCATGTTCAACATCTGTACATGAAAGTTTAAGTTTTGCCTTTAATCTTACGCAATAACTTAAACCACGTTCGATGCACTCAGCAATTGTATATTGAGGAGCATCAATATAGTAATCGAGAAATTCGAGTACAAAATTGTTTCTTGCGTCTGTGATAGGGAAGTTTTCTTGGAAAACTTTGAAGAGACCTTCATTCTTGCGGTTATCCGGGTTTGTGTCTAATTGGAAGAAGTCGTGGAATGACTTTAATTGGATATCCAAAAAATCAGGATAGTCGAATGGTCTTTTAATCGACGCGAAACTGATTCTATCTAATGATTTATCTGCCAAAGTGTTATGTTTTTAGTGTTATAAAGAAAGATGTTAAAATAAGTATTAAGAATTTAATTAAGACAACTATAGGCACAAACCTCAACTCCAAAATTGGAGTCGAGGTTGATACCATTTTGTCTTGTGGAAATTAAATCCTTATTTAACTTCAACTTCTGCACCAGCTTCTTTAAGAGCTGCTTCGAGTGCATTAGCTTCTTCTTTGCTAACACCTTCTTTGATAGCTTTAGGAGCAGCGTCAACTAATTCCTTAGCTTCTTTCAAACCGAGGCTTGTTAATTCTTTAACGAGTTTTACAACTGCTAATTTTTGTGCGCCAGCTGATTTGAGGATAACATCGAATGATGTTTTTTCTTCTGCTGCTGGAGCTGCATCGCCTGCTGCTGGAGCTGCTACAACTGCTGCTGCTGCTGCTGGTTCGATACCGTATTCTTCTTTCAATATAGCGGCAAGTTCATTAACCTCTTTAACAGTAAGGTTTACTAATTGTTCTGCAAAAGCTTTTAAATCTGCCATTTCTTTAAGTTTTTTAATTGTTATACAAATTTATTTTTTTTCTTTTTATTACTTTTTTATTATTCTGGTCTCTCTGATAATGTCTTAACAACACCGCTGAGAATATGTCCACCAGATTGTAATGCACCGAGTACATTCTTTGCAGGTGATTGTAACAATGCTACAACGTCTGCGATCAATTCGTTCTTTGACTTGATGTTTACTAATGTATCGAGCATATTATCGCCAACATAAACGCATTCTTCAATGTAAGCGCCTTTTAATATTGGACGAGCTTCCTTTTTGCTACGGAATTTCTTTATCAACTTTGCTGGAGCGTTGCCTGTTTCTGACAACATCAAAGCTGTAGTGCCCTTCATAACACTGTAAAGATCACCGAATTCTCTACCGGTGTTTTGCATAGCTTTCTTTAACAATGCATTCTTTACCATTACAAGCTTGACGTTGCTATTGAAGCATTCTCTTCTTAAGTTACTTGTCTTCTCAGCATTGAGTTCTGCGATATCTGTCAAGTAGAAATTTGGACATGCATTCAACTGCTCTGTAATCGAGTTGATAATAACTTCTTTATCTTCTTTTCTCATGTCAATAACTTATTAAAGGTTTAGAGGGCTATTGATTTAGGATCCACTTGCACGCCAGGACTCATTGTGCTGGAAATGTAAATGCTCTTAATGTAAGTACCTTTAGCTGCAGCTGGTTTCAACTTGATAATAGCTTGGATAACTTCTTTTGCGTTATCATAGATCTTATCTGATGTGAAACTGACTTTTGCAATACCAGCATCAACGATTCCGTATTTGTCAACTTTGAAATCGATTTTACCAGCTTTTACCTCTTGAACAGCTTTAGCGATGTCCATTGTTACTGTACCAGTTTTTGGGTTAGGCATTAAACCTCTTGGTCCGAGGATACGTCCTAATGCACCAATCTTAGGCATAACAGTAGGCATTGTGATAATCACATCAACATCGGTCCATCCGTCTTTAATCTTTTGGATATAATCCTCTAATCCGACGAAATCTGCACCGGCATTCTTTGCTTCTTCTTCTTTGTCTGGTGTACATAATACCAAAACGCGAACGACTTTACCTGTTCCGTGAGGAAGTGTAACGCTACCACGAACCATTTGGTTGGCTTTACGTGGGTCAACACCTAAACGAACATTTAAGTCAACTGATGCATCGAATTTGGTGTAAGTGATTTGTTTCACGACATCAACCGCTTCTGTCAAGGAGTAAACCTTGCTTTTGTCGAACTTAGCTAAAGCTTCTTTTCTTTTCTTAGATACTTTTGCCATTTGATAATTTCTTTTTGTTTGTTCTACAAATGCTTAAGACTTAGTCTTTACTTTAAAGGTGATTCGCCTGTAATCTTAACACCCATACTACGTGCTGTACCTGCTACCATACTCATTGCTGATTCAATTGTGAAGCAATTTAAGTCCTTCATCTTGCCTTCAGCGATTGTACGTACAGTGTCCCAACTCATTGAACCAACTTTTGAACGGTTAGGTTCTTTTGAGCCTTTTGCTATCTTAGCAGCTTCTAATACAGATGCAGCAACTGGTGAAGCTTTGACAATGAAATCAAATGATTTGTCCTTGTACACAGTAATAATAACTGGAAGAACTTTTCCAGCTTGATCTTGTGTACGAGCATTGAATTGCTTGCAAAACTCCATAATGTTAACACCTTTTTGACCCAATGCTGGACCAATAGGTGGTGCAGGATTAGCGGCTCCTCCTTTGATTTGCAGTTTAATTAATCCGCTTACTTCTTTCATTTTAATTTTCTATAAAAGTTAAATGAAAACAAAAAATTCAAAATTCTACTACTCTCTTTTTACTTGGAAATAGCTTAATTCAAGTGGGGTCTTACGGCCGAAGATCTTAACCATAACTTTGAGCTTTTTCTTCTCTTCGTTAACCTCTTCGATAATGCCAGAAAAACTACTGAATGGTCCGTCGTTTACCACAACAGTTTCACCAACTATGAATGATAAATCACTGCCTTCACCCATTTCTGTAAGTTCGTCAACTTTACCTAAAATACGACATACTTCAGATGGACGAAGTGGATCTGCCTCACCTTTTGTGCCAAGAAAACCTAACACGTTTGGTGTATCCTTAATAATATGAGACACTTCTCCATTCAAGACAGCTTCAACTAAAACATAACCAGGAAGGTAATTTCTTTCCTTACTGATTTTCTTACCGTTTCTAACAGTATATACTTTCTCTGTAGGAATCAGCACTTGTGAAATCAGAGACTGCAAATCAGCACGTCTTGCTATTTCAGCATCAAGATACTCTTTAACTTTTTTCTCTTTACCACTGATAGCACGAATAACATACCATTTCTTTTCGTTCTGTTCACTCATATTATTTAGAAATTAAAAGTAATTAGAATGTTGATTAGATCAAACACCTTCAATTAGAATATTCTGTAAAATGTTTCTAATAAAGTTTCAAAAGACTTATCCATCAGATAAACCACCAAGGCGATTATTAGGGAAGCAATGGACACGACGATTGCACTACTTTGGAGTTCTTTCCAAGTTGGCCAAGATGTCTTCTCAACTAACTCGGTGTAACATTCTTTAATGTAGTTTATAAACCTTTTCATTTTTTGTTTGAACTATTTTATTTTACCTAGCACAGGCAGAAGGACTCGAACCCTCAACCAATGGTTTTGGAGACCACTACTCTACCAATTGAGCTATGCCTGTGTGTAGGGTGCCCTAAAGCACCCTGTGATATCTTAGATTATCAATCTTCAATGATTTCGATAACTTGACCTGAACCAACTGTTCTACCACCTTCACGGATAGCGAAGCGGAGACCTTTGTCCATAGCGATTTCGTTGATCAAGTTTACTTCGATTGTAACGTGGTCACCTGGCATAACCATTTCCATACCTTCTGGTAATGTGATTTCACCTGTAACGTCTGTTGTTCTGAAGTAGAATTGAGGACGATATTTGTTTCTAAATGGAGTGTGACGACCACCTTCTTCTTTTGAAAGAACGTAAACTTCACCTTTGAAGTGGTTGTGAGGTTTTACTGAACCTGGTTTTACGATAACCATACCACGACGGATTTCGTCTTTGTCTATACCACGGAGTAAGAGACCTGCGTTATCGCCAGCTTCACCTTCGTCCAAAAGTTTACGGAACATTTCAACACCTGTAACAACTGATTTAAGTTTTTCAGCGCCCATACCGATGATATCAACTGGATCACCAACTTTGATGATACCTGTTTCGATACGACCTGTAGCAACTGTACCACGACCAGTGATTGAGAAAACGTCTTCGATTGGCATCAAGAATGGTTTGTCAACTAATCTTTCTGGTTCTGGAATCCATGTGTCACATGCTTCCATTAAGTCGTCGAGTTTAGGAGCCCATGTTGGGTCATCATTCAAGCCACCGAGAGCTGAACCACGGATGATAGGAGTGTTATCACCATCGAATTCGTATTGTGATAATAAGTCTCTAACTTCCATTTCAACGAGGTCTAACAATTCTGGATCGTCAACCAAGTCACATTTGTTCAAGAAAACAACTAATCTTGGAACACCAACCTGACGTGCGAGGAGGATGTGTTCACGTGTTTGAGGCATAGGACCGTCTGTTGCAGCAACAACGATGATAGCACCGTCCATTTGAGCAGCACCAGTAACCATGTTCTTAACGTAGTCAGCGTGACCAGGACAGTCAACGTGTGCATAGTGACGTTTTTCTGTTTGGTATTCAACGTGTGCTGTATTAATTGTGATACCTCTTTCTTTTTCTTCTGGAGCAGCGTCGATTGAATCGAATGATTTAACTTCTGATAAACCTTTTTGTGCAAGGTGGAATGTGATAGCTGCTGTCAAAGTTGTCTTACCGTGGTCAACGTGGCCAATTGTACCAATATTGACGTGTGGTTTTGACCTTTCAAATTTTTCTTTTGCCATAACTATTTATTTTTACTTAAGGTTAATATTAATTACTTTTTTCTCCGAAGAGCCGGCGACGAGATTTGAACTCGTGACCCCTTCCTTACCAAGGAAGTGCTCTACCCCTGAGCTACGCTGGCTTTCTTTTTGAGCGGAAGACGGGGCTCGAACCCGCTACCTAAAGCTTGGAAGGCTTTCGCTCTGCCAAATGAGCTACTTCCGCTAATGTGTGGGGGAGGGTGGACTCGAACCACCGAACTCATCGGAGGACAGATTTACAGTCTGTTGCAATTGCCACTATGCGACTCCCCCGTCAATTTCTTTCTCAAGAAAACTTGACTTGAGCCGGCGGAGGGATTTGGACCCCCGACCCCGAGATTACAAATCACGTGCTCTACCGCTGAGCTACGCCGGCCTTTTTACATTCTGTTAAAGAACTCTCTACACGAAGCAGACCACTTCATTAGAAATCCTCTGAAATGGTCTGCAAAAATAATCATATTTCTTGAATCTACAAACGTTTTTATTAAAAAAAATTCTTTTTTTTTTACAATTAACATAAAACGTTGAATGTCAAAGATATAATTTATTTATCAGTCTTACCTTTATACTTTTCTAATTGCTTTTTCAAAGCATCAATTGCCTCATCTGTTGACTCTTCAAACGATTTGCTTACTTTACTTGCGAACAAATCATTTCCTTTCAACATAATTC
>JAZOSA010000087.1:0-31897 GCA_045656905.1 Bacteroidales bacterium | reverse complement strand
ATCACGCAGACCGACAGACCATGGGCGGAATGCCGCGGCATAGGTCGCTCCTTCGGACTTAATCGCACCGAGCCGCTGTCCAACTATCTCACCTCTAAAGAGTTGATTCGTCACTTCGCGAAGACTGTCGCTGCAGGTGGCGGAATGACCCTCAATGTCGGTCCTGCAGCTGACGGAATCATTCCTATGATACAACAAGAAAGACTGCTCGACCTCGGCAAATGGCTCGAGATAAACGGCGAAGCGATATACGGAACTCGTCCTTATACTAAGTTCTACGAAATGAAAGAGGTGACATTGAATAGAACTGACTCTTTGATAGATTTCAACTGGCATCGTAACTCTCCTGATAAGTCGATAAGCTACGATAACTTCAGCGCGACCTGGACTGGTGTTTTCATTCCAGAAAAAACTGATAAATATACTTTTGAAGTGGAAGTGGATGATAACGTGAGATTAACCATCGATGATAAGGTAATTATCGATTATAATCCTTCAAAAGCTAACGAACAACAAAGCGACGCTGATCAAGCTAAAAATTGGAACTCAACATCAGCAACGATTAAACTCAAAGCTGGCGAACCTTATTCAGTAAAGGTTGAATATCAAGAGAAAAACATCGATGCTATGATGCGGTTATTCGTCTCTTGTAGAGACGTCACCCCTGTGGCGTCTCAAAAAGTCACCCCTGTGGCGTCTAAAAAAGATGCGTCTAAAAAAGAATTGTTAAAGGTAGAAACCGGTTTCAAGGCAGAATATAAGTGCGAGCAGCCTTACGTCTGTTACACAACAAAAGGCGATGATTTATATGCAATTGCGATAGATTATCCACAAGACGAACTCGTACTTGAAATTCCACAGCCAAAAGAAAATACTGTCGTGACAATGTTAGGTTGTGAAAAGATTTTGCCTTGGAAATATGAAAACGGCAAGATGATAATTGATACTACACCATTGAAATACAATGATTTGAAGAGCGACGCGGCTTGGGTGTTTAAGGTAAGACAATAAGACTAAAAGGAAACTTAGAGTCTAGGTGACTTGGTGTCTTAGCGACTTTTATAAGAAAGTATATGTATCGTGACTCCTATGAGTATTATTGCAAGTAAAATCTGCAGCCAAAGCATTCCGTTGGCGACGAAGAAGATGCAGTAAATCAAACTTGCCCACAATAATGTGATGATATAAATTTTAGTCTTCAGAGGGATGATTTTATTCTCTCTGAAGTTTTTTATATATGAACCTAAATGCTTACTGTTGATGAGTTTCTCGTATAAAGTTTTGGAACTTCTGAAGAAGCACCATGCCGCTAAAAGCAAAAGTGGCGTCGTTGGCAATATCGGAACAAAAATCCCGATAACACCTAACGTTAATGATAATAAGCCGAATATTGTTAATAAAATTTTCATAAAAATTCTTAATAAATCAGACGTGTCAATGTGTGTTTGTTTTTAAGGTAACATTGACGCGTCCCTACACTCAGTTCCTCAATTCCAAAGGACGCGATAAATCACGTCCCTACAAATTCTTAAATCCTCTTTTTATTCCAATTGGCGAACTTCATATAAAGATAGCACACTATCGCGAGCAATCCGCCGTATAATATCTCTGCGGTCCAAACCCATTGTACTTTGTCTGTTACATGTGTCATTGTTGCGATAAAAATGATGTAAACGACTAATATTGCTGCTTCTAGATATAAGGCGGCAGAGGTGTTACCTGTTCCTGAAACTGCTTCAAAATATCCGTTTCCAACGCCTTGGAGAATTGTGCCGAGGCAAATGACATATATTGAAGGCACTACCAATTGTGCAAAGTTGATGTCGTCGGTGTAAATTCTCGCGACTTGAACAGGGAAGATTATAATAATCAATAATATCGGTATGGTGCAGATGATGCAGTTTTTTATGATTTTATTGATGGTGTCGAAGACTTGTTCTGGATGTCCTGCGCCTATTGTCCTGCTGACCAATGTGTTTGTCGTTGTCGCGAATGCAAAGCATGGCGTAATGAGAATCATATAAATGCTTCTTACAATGGAAGATATGCCAGTCGCGGTTTCACCCATCTTTTCTATCAAGATGAAAAACACGAACCATACTCCGAATGAGAATAACTTCTGAACCATAGTAGGTGTTGCGATTTTTAAGATTCTTCCCATCAGTTCTGACTCTAACTTGTGCATTTTAAACATTCCGAACTCTTTGTCTTTCAATGTAATGTAACTATAAGTGGTGAAGAATACAAATGCGGATACTTCAGCGCAGAACGACGCTAATGCTGCACCGCCGATGCCCATTTCTGGGAAACCGAATTTGCCGAATATCAGACAATAATCTAAAAGAATATTAACAATCGCCATTATTATTGTGGAATAAGTAATGACTTTTGTATTTGAGATTCCGACATATAATCCGCGATATAAGAAATTGAAACACACGAAGATAATTCCGAACTGACGATATTTGATATAGTCTAATGCCGATGCGTAAATGTTAGGGGAGTCGATGAGCCAAGCAAGAAGCGACTCGGAAAAGAAATATAGAACTGAAAATAATATCGTTCCTAATATTAACACGAAAATCGAGCCATGCTCGAAAATCACGCCGACTCTTTCTTTGTTGCCTTCGCCAAAACGACGTGCGATGATAATCTGGACGCCAATGGCAAAACCTGTTGCTATTGTCGTGAAAACGAAGTAGAAAAGTCCAGCCAACATAGAAGCACCTAACTCAATGACACCCAAATGTCCCAAAAATGCAGTGTCGGTGAAATTGATGATTGTCTGCGCTAAATTGCCTAACATAATAGGGACAGCAATCCTCCAAATTTCTTTGTTCGTAATCTGAGTTTTCATTTGAATGTCAATGTTTTATGATGAAAAATACGTTAGCTTTTAAGGAATGCAAAGTTAATGAAAATTCCTAATTCTTAACTTCTCATTCTTGATTAAAAAAATCTGTTGTCTGTTGTCTGTTGTCTGTTGACTTTTCTTATCTTTGTTAAATAACATCTATTGAGAATGAAAAGTTTTAAATTATTGACAATCATATTGTTTTTACTTGTGGGATTGAATGTTTCCGCACAAACGGTGTCGGGAACGCTTTTCAATCTTCCGCAGCAAAAGGTATATCTTAATGCTTATACGGGATTGGGACTTGAAACAGTCGATTCAGTTATGTTGTCGCAGGATAAAAGGGTGGATTTTAATGCGCAGCTTGCGAAAGGTATGTATCAGATTGAAACTGAGTATGGTTTCACTTTTGACTTCCTTTATGATAATAAAAGCGTTAAGTTCGTTTTGAGAGATATCAATAAGTTGAATGAGATAGAATTCATTGATTCACAACTGAATGCTGACTGGTATAGATATCTGGTCTTCAAGACGCAAATAATTGAGTCGCAGGATTTGTTGAAACCGCTTCTTCGTTCTTATGATAAAAAGACAGAGTTTTATATAAACGCAAAAAACGAATATCAGAAATTGCAGAATTCTTTTGTTGCGTTTACGGATTCTCTGTTGAAAAACAACAACTATGCTTCAACTTTGATTCGTGTCGATAGATTTGTGCCGCTGAATCTTGATGTCGACTTTGAAAAACAGCGTAAGGAGTTGATTGCTAATTTCTTTAATGAAGTAGACTTTACTGATTTGTCGCTGATTCCTACTAATGTCCTTACAACGAAAATCATTGATTTCCTTTCAATTCAGCAGGTGGCAGGACAAACTCGCGACCAGCAAATTGTGGCAATAGTTCTCGGAATAGATAATGTCTTGTATCGTGCTTCTGTTAGTTTTGATATGTATAAATTTGTATTTCAATATCTTATGGAAGGATTCAATGTTCTTGGTTATGAAGAAATCGTTGATTATATGACCAGAATTCCTTATTCTGAAGAATTACAATGCAATGAAAATCAGTATGATGAATTGCTTTCAATAGTGGAGTTCAACTCAAGAGTGAAAATTGGAAGTAAGGCGAAAAATATTTCGGGAAAGACAATATTTGATGAGGATTTCAGTATGTATGATATTGATAGTAAATTCACTATAGTATTTTTCTGGTCTTATACATGCGAACATTGTCGTGAAAATATTGTGGAATTGAAATCGTTTTTAGATGAAAATCCTGATTTTTCTTTGGTGGCGGTCAGCGTGAAAGGCGACTTGAAGAAAATTAAGAATATCGTTAAGAAAAATAAAGTCGGAGGATTTTTCTATCACGACGGTCTGGAATGGAATTGTCCTTACATTAATGATTATGCCGTCACGGCAACGCCATGTTTTTATCTTCTTGATAAAGATAAGAAAATTGTGTTTAAACCTTTTGATTTTGAAGAACTTGTTGAATTTGTAAATATTATTAAACAATGAAAAAAATAATTGCTTCTATTTTTATTTTAACGTTTTCTGTTAATCTCTTTTCACAAACTTGTGAGGATAAATGGGTTGATTCTGTGTTTCGTTCTCTCACTTTAGAACAGCAGGTCGGACAGCTGATGAACCTCAGGGCGAATCAGCCGAACAAGGATTTCGATGCGAAAATAGATAGTTATATCAAGAAGTATAATATCGGCGGCGTGACGTTCTTCCGTACTGATGCAGAAGATCTGTTGCTTCAAGCTAACGAATGGCAGTCGCAAGCGCAAACGCCTATGATGATTGCCATCGATGGTGAATGGGGACTCGGAATGCGCATAAATGACGGATTGTCATATCCTTATCAGATGACGCTGGGTGCAATTACCAAAGATTCTCTTATCGCAGAAATGGGACGTCAGATTGCAGAACAATGTTTGAGAATAGGAGTAAATGTCAACTTCGCTCCTGATATCGACGTTAACAACGAACCTAACAATCCAGTCATCGGATTCCGCAGTTTCGGCGAAGACCCTGATAACGTGGCTCGTAAGGGAACGGCTTACGCTCTCGCTCTTCAAAATAACGGCGTGCTGCCTTCAATGAAACATTTCCCTGGTCACGGCAATACTTCCACCGACTCGCATCACGCTCTTCCGATAATAAAGAATTCCATAGAGGAAATAGAGAAGATTGAACTCGTCCCTTTCCAATATGCAATTGATAAAGGTGTGAAAGGCGCAATGGTCGGACATCTTTATTTCCCAGCACTAGAACCTGTTGTAAATCAGTCGTCTTCACTTTCGAAAAATATCGTTACAGATCTTCTTAAAAATAAGATGAACTACGACGGAATCATCTTCACCGATGGTCTTGAAATGAAAGGCGCGTATAATGGCATCGCTACAGATAGCGTTTGTCTCTATGCTCTCATGGCTGGCAATGATGTTATGTTGCTCCCGATAAATGCAGAGGCGTCAATGAAAATCATCATCGAGGCTGCTAAAAACAACACTGAGGTTAGAAATAGAGTGGAGGAGAGTTGTAAAAAAGTGTTAAGACATAAATATCAAATAGGCCTTAATGAATATCATCCTCAAAAGACTGAAAGATTAAACAACGACTTGAATCAGAATAAATATTTTTCTTTAAAGCAACGTCTTTATAATGAGGCTATTACAATGTTGGAAAATAAAGGTGAAATACTTCCTCTGAATGATGTTTCTGAAAAGAAAATAGCTGTCGTTACTTTTGGAAAAGATAATTTCATATCAAATAAATTGAAGGAAAATGGCATCGAAAATACAGCCTTATTGCTGAACAACAATGCTCAAGAAGAGGAGATAAAACGTACGATAAAACAACTGAAGTCTTATGATTATGTTATTGTAAATATCAGAAATACATCAAGTTATCCTTCAAAGAATTATGGCATCACTTCAAGCGTAGCTTCTTTTGTTGATAAACTGAACAAGAACAATAAGGTTATTATCAATTTGTTCGGAAGTCCTTATGCTTTGGATAAGTTGTCGTTGAATAAGAATGTCAGTGCTATTCTTGTCGGTTATGAGGATAATAAAATGGTTGCCAATGCAATAGCGGATATCCTTGTGGGAAAAATGTCGCCTAAGGGCAAACTGCCTGTTTCCGCTAATAAATACAAGTGCGGTACGGGTTTAAGCTTTGAAAATTATCTGTCGCCAGAAACATTGTCGGTATCTTTGATTGATAATAAATATACTCGTCAGATTGAGTCGCTTATAATCAATGGAATTAGTCAAAAGGCGTATCCGGGTTGTCAGGTCTTGGCAATGAAAGATGGCAAAATTATTTTTGAAGGTAATTATGGTAAATTTACATACGAAGGCGAGCAAATGGTTCATAATGATGTTGTTTATGACATCGCTTCTCTTACCAAAGTTTTCGCTTCGACTTTTGCCTTGATGAAACTTCACGATGAAGGAAAATTGAATCTTAACTCAACACTCGGCGATTACTTTCCTTTTCTGAATCAATCCGATAAGGGAAATATCAGACTGATAGAATTCCTTACTCATCAGTCAGGATTGACGGCGTGGATTCCTATTTATAAGATGACTTGCGATGGAAATGTTCCTAATATGGATTATTTTAGAGAAAATATTGATGAAAATCATACTGTTAGAGTCGCTAAAAATCTTTATATCTCAGATGAATTCAGATATGAAATATATGACACGATAATGAAGTCTGAACTTAAAGAGAAGAAATATAAATATAGTGACTTGGGATTTTATTTCGTTCCTGCAATTGTGGAATCTATTACTAATCAGTCGTTTGAATCTTTTCTTCAAGAGAATTTCTTTGAACCTTTAAACTTGAATCATATTTGTTTTAAACCTTTGAATAAGCATGATATAAATAATATCGTTCCAACGGAAGATGATAAATATTTCCGTAACCAATTGATTTGCGGTGATGTTCATGATCAAACCGCTGCTTTGTTTGGTGGTGTTTCTGGTCATGCAGGACTTTTCTCAAATGCAAGGGATTTGGCTGTCATGATGCAACTGCTGCTCAATGGCGGTTATGCTAATGGTACTCAATTCATTTCGGAAGAGACGATAAACTATTTCACTTCTGCGCCTTTCGCTGATAATGAAAATAGAAGAGGCATCGGTTTTGACAAACCTGAGTTGGATCCAGAAGCTAAAAATTACACTCCGTCAAAACAGTCGTCAATGGCGAGTTTCGGACATACAGGATTTACCGGCACTTTCGCATGGGCAGATCCTGCTAACGATTTGATTGTGATATTTTTGTCTAATCGTGTTTATCCAACTTCTGATAATAACAAATTATCAAAGTTGAACCTCAGAACTGAAATTCACGATTTGTTTTATAAGGCAGTGAGCTGTGAGCAATGAGCGTTGGGTTTTAGAAAAATTTTCAGTTTTCCATTTTCAGTTTTTAATTATCCGAAGGGTTCACAGGGAATTTGTCCCATAATGTATATCTTTTTCCTATTTGCTTGACGAAATCGCTCCACATTTTGCCGGGCATTGTTCTTAACAGTTGTTTGCTGGTGAATCGTCCCACGACCCAAGTGTTCGCTTTTAACTCGTTGCGTAGTTGTCCGCCGTCCCATCCAGCATAACCGACATAGAATCTTACTTCGTGCGGTTTGATTAAATCCATCTTAATCATGGATTTAAGTACGTTGATGTTGCCGCTCCAATATAATCCATTGCTTATCAGATGCGAATCGGGAATCATTTCCCCGACGGTGTGGATGAAGAAAATTCTGTCAGTCTCGACAGGACCGCCGAGATATACGTCGGCATTGAATTCAGGAAATCCTTGAACTATTTCGTTGAATGGTATCGTCAGACGTTTGTTGAAAATGACGCCGAGACTGCCTTCCTCGTTATGGTCGATGAGAAGAATGACCGAACGTCTGAAATAAAAGTCATTCATAAACGGTTCTGAAATCAAAACGTCGCCAATGACAGGATTTAACGTATTGCTCTGAATCTTAAATAGTTCGTCCTTATTCATGATTTCTTTATTAATTTTAATTATGCATTATGAATTATGCATTATGAATTATGCATTATGAATTGTTAATTTTACTAAATTTGTAAATCAATTTTTTAACATCATGGCAACATATTACGACCAAAACAAATATAATTCTCTGAGAGAAGAATATGAATTTTTCCGTTTTCAAAGATACGATTATACTTTAGAAAATGACGTGCTTTCTGCTAAATTTTATTTCTCTCTCAATGACAAATATTTTTTCACTCCATCGTTTGAAATTCCTAGAAGAAGTTTTTATAATTGGTCGGATATAAATAAGAATCAGTTAGATACAATTCTTTTCAATATAGGAATGATTGAATTGGTCAGTTATTGGAAACTGGCGTGTCCTAAGAAAGTCTATATTAGTCCGTTTAAATTGGATTCTGATCAGATTCTTTGGTGGAAGAAATTATATTTCAATGGTTTAGGTGAGTTTTTCTATCTTAATGGAATAAAGGAAAACGTCAATGATTTTATGGAAATCATTTGTGAAAGTGATGTTTACTGCGAGAAAATCAATCTTCCTTTGAAAGAAACGACATTGGTTCCTATTGGCGGCGGCAAGGATTCCGTCGTGACTATCGAGTCGCTGAAAAATAAGATGCCGATAATCCCTTTGATAATAAATCCTAGAGGCGCAACGACGGAATGTGCTGTCACTGCGGGTTTTACAGAAGATCAGGTCGCGGTGATAAAACGTACTCTTGACGCTACGATGTTGAGATTGAATAACGAAGGTTTCTTGAACGGACATACGCCTTTCTCCGCGATGCTGGCGTTTTACACCTTGCTGATTGGCTTCGCGACGAATTCAAAATATATCGCTCTTTCCAACGAGTCGAGCGCGAATGAACCAACGGTTCCCGATACAGAAGTGAATCACCAATATAGCAAGTCGATTGCTTTTGAAAACGATTTCAGAAATTATGTGGAGAAATATATTAGCACTGAAATTCAATACTTTAGTTTCTTGCGTCCGATAAATGAGGTTCAAATTGCAAGTCTTTTCGCTAAGAATAAAGAGTATTATAAAGTGTTCAAAAGCTGCAATGTAGGAAGCAAGACCGACTCTTGGTGCGGCAAATGTCCTAAATGTCTTTTCACATATCTGATAATGTCGCCTTTCATTCCAGAAAAGGATTTGATAGAGATTTATGGAGGAAATTTGTTGAAAGACAATGATTTATTGCCAATATTGAAACAACTTAAAGGCGAAGTAGAGGTGAAACCTTTTGAATGTGTGGGAACAATAGAAGAGGTGAATGCTTGTTTAGCAGTTGGCGGACAACAGACAAATAGTAGAGACGTCACTCCTGTGGCGTCTTTGGAAAATTTGTTAAATCAATATGATGAGATGAATAATCTTCCTGAGCATTTTGAAGCGATTTTGAAAGATAACTTATTCAAAAACAATTGATAAGATGATAGATTCTATTTGCAGAAGATTAAGCGGAAAGAGAATCCTCATCGCTGGATTCGGTCGCGAGGGAAAATCGACATTGCGTTTTTTGCAGCAATATATGCCTGAAGCAATAGTCGGAATCGCTGATAAGAATGAGACTGCTTTCCAAGATATTGATAAAGAAAGATATAACTTGTATTTCGGTGACGAATACCTGAAAGCGAGTTCTGATTATGATGTCGTGATAAAGACTCCCGGAATCTCGGTGAAAGACATCGATATCGACTTTTCAAAAATCACCTCACAAACGGATTTGTTTTTAGAAGCGTTTCATAGTCAAGTTATTGGTATTACAGGAACTAAAGGCAAAAGCACGACATCGACTCTGATTTATCATCTTATTAAAGAATCAGGAAATGACGCGATTCTCGCAGGCAACATCGGAATCCCTATCCTTGATTGCGTTGATGACATAAACGAAAGAACTATAATAGTTTACGAACTCTCTGCACATCAACTGCAGTTCATTAACAGATCGCCTCATATCGGAATATTGTTGAATGTCTTTGAAGAACATCTCGACCATTTCGGTACTTTTGAAAAATATAAAGACGCGAAAGTCAATGTGTTGCGTTATATGAGTGACGAGGACGTGGCGGTCGTGAATCAGTCAACGGTCAACAGTCAACAGTCAACAGTCGCACATTGTATTGATTTTGATAACGCTGATTTTGATGATTATAATATCAATTGGGAGGATATTCCGCTTTTGGGTGAACATAACAGACATAATATAAAGGCTGCTTTATGTGCTTGTAAATCATACGGATTGTCGATTGAAGATTTGATTCCTCATCTTTATACTTTCAAGTCGTTAGAACACAGACAGGAATATGTGGGAATTTTCAAAGGCGTGAAATTTTATAACGATAGTATTTCTACTATTCCGCAGGCAACGATAGCTGCGCTTAAGACTATAAAAAATGTTAATTTTCTTTTGCTCGGAGGTTTCGACAGAGGCATCGACTATGAACCTCTCGTGACTTATCTGAAAGAAAATCCAGTACCTTATATATTAATAACAGGTCAGGCAGGACAGACAATTAAAGATAAATTGCAAACCGCTGAATATAAAGGAAATATCTTGGAATATACAGATATGGAATCGGCATTTGTGATGATGGAAAAATATGCTAAAAGCGGAGACGTTTGTCTGCTTTCTCCAGCGGCTGCTAGTTATGACCGCTACAAAAACTTTGAAGAGAGAGGTCGTGTTTTTAAGGAATTTGCAAATAAATTTTAAGAATTATGAATATATTTTTCGGTGAAGACGCATTCGCTCAGCTGTCGATGCTGACAAATAGTTACGATAAGTTTTTCGTCCTGACAGATGAAAATATATATGGCATTTATTCCTCGATGATTGCGTCGATATTACCTGAAAAAGAAGTCGTTAAAATAGTGTTGCCGGCAGGAGAGGAGTCTAAAAGCATTGAAAATGTAATGCTTATATGGAACAAACTCCTTGATGCTAAAGCGGGCAGGGATTCCCTTATGATAAATCTCGGTGGTGGAACGATATCTGACATCGGCGGATTCGCTGCATCAACATATAAAAGAGGCATCGATTTCGTCAATGTCCCGACGACATTGCTCGCAATGATTGACGCTTCTATAGGCGGAAAAAACGGAATAAATTTTAACAATTGCAAAAACCAAATCGGCTTGTTTTCCGAACCGAAAAGTGTGATAATAAATTCACAATTCTTAAAAACTCTTAACGAAAGAGACATCAATTCAGGTCTCGCCGAGATGATGAAATATGCCTTCATCGCAGATGCTTCATTCCTTGATTTAGATTCTGATAACTATTTGGATTTCATAGAAAAAGCAGCGATGACTAAAGACGAAATCGTCGGTCTTGATATGAAAGAATCAGGACTTCGTAAGATGTTGAATTTCGGTCATACTGTCGGTCATGCGTTGGAGTCATATTATTTGGGTAAAGATAATTATCTCACTCATGGAGAAGCAGTCGCGCTTGGAATGTATTCTGCCTTGTATCTCTCGGTGAAATATTGCGGTCTGGACGAGAAATGGCTTTTCTTCTATGAAATGTGGTTTAAAGGAAATCTTAACCAGATGAATCTTAATGGTTTTGATGTTGATGCAATTTATTCTTACATTTCTCACGACAAGAAAAACAAAGGCGGAAAACCACGTCTTGTTCTGATTTCAGGTCCGGAAAAACCACAGATTGACGTTGAAGTGAAGGAAGAAGATATAAAAGAGTCTATTGCTGTTTTGAAAAATAAATTTTCTGAATAAATGTTAATTTCTGTTCAAAATATACTCGGTGGTCAGCTATCAGCTATCGGCGGTCAGCATTTAGAAATAGAACTGCCTCTGAGCAAGAGCGAAAGCAATAGAGCTCTGATGATAGCGCATTATGCTGGTATTCAGGAGTTCAAGGACTTAGAGGTGCCTTTGTCAAATTCTGATGATACGGTTCTTTTGCGGAAACATTTGGATACATTAGATAAATATCTTCAAGGTCTGTTGTCTGTTGACGGTTGTCCGTTGACTTTAGATTGCCACAATGCTGGAACAGTGTTCCGATTCTTGATGACAGCAGTTGCGAATTTACAATTTACAATTTACAATTTACAATTTACGATTGATGATAAGCAGAGCTTTGAAAATCTTAAAAACTCAGCAACTCAGCAACTTAGCATCTTATTGACAGGCAGCGAGAGGATGAAATCGCGTCCCATTTCTTCTTTGGTTGACGCGTTGAGAAATCTCGGCGTTGCGATAGAATATACTGAAAAAGAAGGGTTTCCTCCAATTTTGATTGGCTCCACGGATTACACGAATTTGCGCGGATCTTTATCGTCTGTTGGTACGAGAGATGCTTGTGATACGCGGAGAGAATGTTTGATTGGTTCCACGGATCACGAGGATTTGCGCGGATCTTTATCGTCTAGTGATACGAGCGATACTCGAGATACGCGGAGACTGGAAATAAGCGCCGAGCAGAGCAGTCAGTTCGCGTCTTCTTTGTTGCTCGCAGCTCCTTTGTGGAAAGACGGACTTGAGTTGCATCTGACGGGAAATCTCTCTTCATTGCCTTATATCGATATGACAATAAATATGATGAGGCAATGTGGCGTCGATGTGGTGAGAAACGACAGAGATATAACCGTGAAACCGGGACGTTATAATATTGAGAATATAAAAGTAGAACCCGACTGGAGCGCGGCGGCGTTTTGGTACGAGATGGTTTCTTTGTCCGATGACGCTGAAGTTTTGTTAAAAAATCTTAACATAAACTCACTTCAAGCCGACGCCGCAGCGATTAAGATGTTCGAATCACTCGGCGTTGAAACGCTTCCTTCAAAAGAAGGAGTCGTTGTTAAAAAGTCAACAACCAACAGCCAACAGCCAACAGCTAACTTCAACTTCAAAGACTGCCCTGATTTATTCCCATCTGTCATTGCGGCTTGCGCAGGAAATAGAGTGAACGCCACATTCACGGGACTGAAGAATCTTTCAATAAAAGAGTCTGACAGGAAACGTGCGATGATGAATGAATTGTCGAAAATAAACATTGCGTTCGAGGATGTTTCCGATGATGAACTGAAGATGTTTTGTCCAGATGAGTTGCCTTATTTCACAGAAGAAAACCCAATAATTTTTAACAATTACGAAGACCATCGCATTGCTATGGCGCTTTCAATTCTTTCAATGAAAATAGGGGCGATTTCAATGGAAAATCTTGATGTCGTTGCCAAGTCATATCCGGGATTTTTCAAGACCAGATGACAGCATACTTAAATGTTGTTATGACTTCAAAATCATAGCTTTTCACTAAAAAAAATAATTGTTAAAAAATATTAACAAAAAGTAGCTGTAAATTGATTTTCCTATTATAAAAAATGTTAATTTTGCACCGCATTTTTTAAGTCGGATTATTAATCTTACAAAGCTATATTTTTATGAAGAGAAAATTGTGCCTCATGGCATTAATTATGTGCATTTTATGCGGTCTGAACACATCGCTTAAAGCACAGCAACCAGTTGCAGGACAGAAGTACAGAATCAAAGTAGCATCAGGAACGTACGCTGGACAGTATCTCACTGTCAATTCGTATGATGAACCAACCTCTGCGGTCTCAACCGTAGGCGTAAGTGCGAAATCAGAATCTAATTCTCAGATATTTACACTTGAATATGCTGGTGATGCTAATGTGTTTGATAAAAATTATTACATCCGCACTGCAGATGGTTATTATATAAAATGCGCTGATACGAAAAGTCCTGGCGCAGATTACAGAATGGTATTCGCATATAGCACAGAAGATGTAAAAACACCTCTCACATTGTATTACACAAATGATGCGAACTTTTACATAAGAGACTATGATAAAACGACGGGAGCAAACCATGATGGTCTGGCAGCTAATATTTTGAAGCAACTCCAAAGTAGAAACTACTTCACCATTAGTGGTGGAAAGATAGAATGTTATTCGCAAAGCGGCACCACATGGACATTAGAAGAAGTAGTTTCTACAGCACCTGCAGCTCCAGTTCTCGCTGCTGAAGCATTGTCTCATGATAGAATCTCATTGTCATGGAACGCTGTCAATGGAGCAATAAAATATAATGTATACGACGGAAATGGCTCACTCATAGCTGAAAATATAACAGGAACATCATACGTTGTTACAGGTTTAAATCCAGAAACAAATTACTGCTACACTGTTACTGCAATTAACGATAAAGGTGAGGAATCTGATAAATCCAACTCGGCATGCGCTACAACAGAGGCTGCTCCAGCATTCCCAGCACCAACAAACTTACAGGCATCAGTAACAAATGGTACAACAATTACTTTGACATGGAACACTGTAGACGGCGCTGTGAAATATAATGTCTATACTGGCTCAAATGTAGTTGAAGCAACAAATAATACATACACTATTGTTGGTAATGCAAATACAAGATACTGTTTCACTGTTACTGCCATCGATGGTGAAGGAGCAGAATCTGCAAAATCTGAAGAGGTATGCGCAGCAACAATTCCAACTGCTCCTGGTAATTTGGTTGCAACAGCAGGTGGCAAGTCGGTAAATCTTACATGGTATTCCGTAGGCGTGGCAGAAAGCTACAATATTTACAATGCTGACGGTACATTTGTTTATAACGTGACAACTCCATCATACACCGTTGAAGGTTTGGCGGCAGACACAGAATATTGCTACAAGGTCACTGCAGTAAACGCAGCAGGCGAGTCTGGATATTCTAACCAAGCATGCGCAACTCCAACAGCAGTATCTGACGTGACTGTTGAGATTGGTAAAGGCGATGCCGGTAGTGGTTCTTATATCCCTGTTTATACAGCACAACCATATTCTTATTCACAACAGTTTTATGCTAAAAGTGAAATCAATGCTGCGGCAGGCGACGCTGTCACAAGTATCGCTTTCCGTGTGGCGGAGATGGGCATGAGTACAGATATGCCAACTCGTAAGTTGAGAGTGTATCTGAGCAATGTTGAAGATAATTCTTTTGAATTCAAACTCGTTGAAGGTGCCGTTCGGAATTATCCTTTGAGAAACTTCACAGGTCTGGTATTTGAAGGCGATGTCACTTTTACAGAAGGTTGGGTGAAAATAGACTTTACAACTCCATTCCAATATGCAGGCAATGGTATTTTAGTTACAGTGATGAACGATACAGGTGCAATTGGTAGCAGTAATATAATTCTGTTTACACAACACAGCACATCTCCTAAATATTTGTCTGTTTATGGTTATGATTCAAAGAAGATAAACCCAGTTGAATCAATACTAGGAACAAGACAGCTTTATCGTAATGACATTCAGTTTACTTTCAATTCAAGCGTGGCGTTCCCAACATTGCCTGCACCTAAAAACTTGACAGCAACTGCTGCTAATGACACCGAAATTGACTTGTCATGGGACCCTGCACAGAATGCTACAAGCTATAACATCTACTTTAGAGAAGACGGTGATTCTGAATTTAGATATCTCACTAATGTTACAGGATTATCATACAGAGCAAAAGGTTTGTTGTTGGCAACCGAATATTGCTTCGTTGTTACTGGAACTAATGGTACAGTGGAATCTGCAGATTCTAACGTGGCATGCGCAACAACAGAGGATGCTGATGGATGTACAGTGTCTTTCACTTTGACAGATAATATGACGCCAACTGAGTTTGCAGGTTGGAGCGGTTGTTATTTGAGAGTTTTATGGTATGTAGATGGACGTGCTGTTGCAAAAGAAATGACATTGGAAAGTGGTAGTAGTGAAATAACCTATAATATTGAAATACCTTCAGGATCTAATGTTAATGTAACATATAATGTCGCTAATGGAATTTCAGCAAATAGCACAATGCATAGAAGATTCGGATTTACGATGGCGTATCAAGGAGGTGAGGTCCTTTTAAATGCACCAACAGGTACTTTCTCAACCGTCAGAGCTTGGAATGGTATTTTCGTAGACTGTTCATTGGAATTCATACATGACGGTGACTGGGATGTGCCTTCAAATTGGAACCAAAACAGAGTGCCTAATGAAGGTGAGTTCGTTCTCATCAGCGCAGATGCTGAAATCAATAGAGATGTGACAGTTAAGGCTGTAACGGTCAACACTGCAATAGATAAGGTCGGTTCAATAACTCTTAACGCTAACAAATCATTTACAGTCACAGGCGACTTCAAGAACACAGATGCAGACGCATTCATTATCAAGGATGGCGCACAGGTGTTCCAAGATAATGACGATGTTATGGCAACATTCGAAATGAATGTCAAAGCACCAGCAGGCGAATTGGAAGAGTTCAACAAGACAGGTTGGCAGTTCATCGCTTCTCCAATGAAGAACGCTCTTACTGCAAACTTTGAAACAGGCGTCGGATATGACTTGTTCAAATATGTCGGTGACATAGCAACAACAGAAGACCTTGAATGGGTCAACTATAAAGGTCATGACGATTTTGAGACAGAATTCCAACAAGGTCATGGATATATGGCTTCTTACCATAAAGAAGGAACTGCTTACTTTGAAGGTTATCTTAACTATGAATCTAACTACAGATTCAGCGATAAGTTGAAATATCACGGTGAAGACCATTTCGCTAACTTCTTCTTGCTCGGCAACCCATTCACCTTCGATATGGACTGGAGCAAGGTCACATCACAAAACTTGGCTACAGGTTACGCTGTCATTACAACAGACGGCAACTGGAGCTATGCGAAAAGCGGCACAATTAAGGCAGGCGACGGTTTCTTCGTGAAAGTCACAGCAGATAACCCTATATTGAATTACAATGTAGCAACAGCAACAAGAAGCAGAAGCGCTGACAATGACAGCAGATTCATCAACATCATCGCTTCAAGCAAGGCAGGTAAAGACAACGTCATCATCAACTTCGCAAATGACGGCAGAGAAGGCTTCGATAAACTTGAAAACTTCAACAGCAACATCGCTGAAATCTATGTGAAAGAAAACGATAGACGTTATGGTATCTTGAACTATGACGAAAATGTAGAAGAAATAGAACTTTACTTCAACGCTCATAAGATGGGAGAATATACAATCAACGCAGTATCTAATGCAGATTACACAAGTATGGTGTTGGTGGACCGTCTTACAGGTGTGGAGACAAACCTCCTCGTTAACTCCTACACATTCAAGTCTATGACAGAAGACAACCACGATCGTTTCGTTTTGAGAATGAGCAATGATGCTGAGGAAGGTTTCGTTTACAGAACAGGCGACGAACTTGTAGTATGTGCTGAAGGTAAAGTCCAAATTCTTGATGTTATGGGACGCGTTGTCTATAACGGCTATATAGACTCAGAAAATCATAGAATCAATGTAAGCGCGCTCAATAATGCGGCATATATAGTACGCGTTGTGAATGCAAACGAAGTAAAGACACAGAAAGTCGTAATTTGGTAATCTTGGGTAAAAGGATAAAGAAGATATGAAAAGATATATATTGACAATAGCATTAGCACTTTGTTTGAGCATAAACCTCAGTGCACAGTTTTCACAACAATATTCAAGCGACGGATTCTTCTCATCAAATTATAGTGAATACAGAGAAGGTGAAGGCAGTTTCGGAACTATGCCGCTCTTGCCAGGTCACAACACGTTAAAAGACTATGACGCAGACCCAGCGCCAGTGGGATCAGGATTGTTGCTCCTCGCTGGCTTGGGATTGGGATATGCCTCGTTGAGGAAATTGAAAAATGAAAAATGAAAATTTGTAAGGACGCGATTCATCGCGTCCAATATTATAGAGACGTCACCTATGTGGCGTCTTTTTTAGTTGAAAGCTGAAAATTGAAAACTGAAAACAGAAAGTTGGCTGTCGGCAGTCAGCAGTCAGCGGTCAGTGTCAATAGTCCGAGTCGGCAGTCAGTGTCAATAGTCCGAGTCGGCGGTCAGATTCTAAGCAAAAAAAATCTTTAGTCATTAGTCATTAGTCATTAGTCTTTTATTATTTTTGCAAATAAATTTTAACATTTAACCCGCTGATGGCAGACTGCTGACAGCTGATAGCTAAAAAATACTTTATGACGATAGACCTTTTTATTTCATGTGTGATGGACCAGTTTTACCCAGAGACTGCCAAGAATGTTATGAAGATATTGGATAAGGCTGGCGTTGATGTGGAATACAACCCTGAACAGACTTGCTGCGGAAAGTTTGCATTCACGAGCGGTTTTGTGGAAGAGGCCAAAGAATTGGGAGAGAAGTTTCTCTGTGATTTCCCTAACGACAGACCTATCGTCGGAGTGAGCGCATCGTGCGTGGGTTATATAAAGACACGTTATCAGGAACTGTTCTACAACACGGCTTCGCACTTGGAGTTTAAGCGCGTGGTGAGAAACATTTTCGAGTTTACTGAATTCCTTGTCAATAAAATCAATGTCGTTGACTTCGGCGCGGAGTTCAACCATAAGGTGGTTTATCAGGACACTTGCTGTTCTTTGCGAGAACTCGGTCTTAAGGACGAAGGACGCAAGTTGCTGTCGAATGTCAAAGGCATTGAGATATTAGAGATGCAGCGTCCAGAGGTGTGCTGCGGTTTCGGAGGAGGATTCTTCTCGATACAACATGAAGCTATTTCTGTCGCAATGGCGGAGAGGAAGATAAAAGACGCGATGGCGACAGGCGCAGAATATATCGTGACAAACGACATCTCTTGTCTTATGCAACTCGACAGCTGCATCAAAAAACAGAAGTTCGATATTCAAGTCGTGCATATTGCCGATGTCTTGGCACAAGGGATTTGAATTAAGAACTAAGAACTAAGAACTAAGAACTAAGAACTAAGAACCATGAACTCTAAACTCTGACTCTGAACTATAAACTATAAACTTTAAATAATGAAGAAAATTTATTTAATTATGGCACTTGTATGTATGATGATGGTGTCATGTGCGCCGGATGAGACCGGACTTCACCAAGGTCGTGAATATGTCGACTTGGGTTTAAGCGTTAAATGGGCAACATGTAATGTCGGAGCTGCATCTGCAGAAGATTACGGAGTTTATTATGCATGGGGAGAAACGCTCACTAAAGAAAGATACGACAAAGAAAGTTGTCTGACATTAGGAAAGACAATGAACGACATCGCGGGCAGCGCTGAGTTTGACGCAGCGACTGCTAACTGGGGCGGCGACTGGAGAATGCCTACAGAAGCAGAGATGAAAGAACTTTTGGAAGAATGCAAATGGAAATGGACAAAACAGGACGGCGTCAAAGGATATAAAGTGACAGGTCCTAACAAGAATAGCATCTTCCTTCCAGCAGCGGGCTATCGCGTCAGTATCGCGAACATGGGTCCGGGTACCGGCGGTTATTATTGGTGCTCTACACCTAGCGGCAATGAAAATAGTGAAGCTTGCCAACTTATGTTCGACCCTCACACTCAATATACAAGAGGTTTCCTCCGCGACTACGGAAATACTATAAGACCAGTTTTGGAATAAAAGACTCGGTAACATAAAAAAAAGAGCCTTCAGGCTCTTTTTTTTATGCATTATGCATTATGAATTATTTAAGTCCATGTTTCTTCAAGAATGGTTCGTTGCTTGGTTCTTGACCGCGGAACTTCTTGTATTGTACCATACCTTCGTCGTTGCCGCATTCTTGCAAGCAGTGTTGTCTGAACTTAGCAGCTAACTCTGGATTGAACAAGTCGCCTGATTCTTTGAAGTAGTTGAAAGCGTCTGAATCCAATACTGCAGCCCAGTAATATACATAGTAACCAGCTGAATAACCGCCAGCGAAGATGTGTGAGTAATATGTACTTCTGTAACGTGGATAGATTTCGCCGATCAAACCGATTTCGTCCATCTTAGCTTTTTCAAAGTCAGCAGCGTTGAAGTCATCGTTGATTTCTTTTAACTTATGGTATTCCATATCCAAGATTGCTGCAGCCAAGAATTCTGTTGTGTTGAAACCTTGGTTGAACAAACCGCTGTTTTCTAATTTTGTGATGATTTCTTCTGGAATGACTTCGCCTGTTTGCCAATGTTTTGCGTACATTTTCAATACTTCAGGGTCGCCGGCCCAGTTTTCCATCACTTGTGAAGGAAGTTCTACATAGTCGCGAGGAACCACGCCGCATGTTCTGTTGTATTTGCCGTCTGAGAATAAAGCGTGCAATCCGTGACCAAATTCATGCCATAAAGTCTGTGTCTCGTCCCAGCTGAGGAGGGCAGGAGCGTCGCCTGTTGGAGCTGAGTAGTTTAATACTAATGATACGAGAGGTGAAATCTTGTTGCCTTCGATATCGTATCCAGCTTCGCGGAAGCTTGTGCACCATGCGCCGCCGCTCTTACTGTCGCGTGTGAAATAGTCGAGGTATAAGATACCGATGTAAGTGCCGTCTTGTTCTTTGACTTCCCAAGTCTCAACGCCGTCGAAGTAGACAGGAAGGTCATTGCGTTGCTCGAATGTGACGCCGTATAATTTGTTGGCGACCATAAACATGCCGTCGCGTACATTGTTCAATGAGAGATAAGGTTTCAATTCGTTTTCGTCGAAGTTATATTTTTCCTTACGTACTTTCTCTGCGTAATACCACCAGTCCCATGACTCTAAGTCGAAACCAGCGATTTTTTCCATTTCCTTGAGTTCTTCTTTAGCGACCTTCAATGCTGGTTCAAACAATTCAGCGAGGAAGGTGTCGACAGTAGGAACGTCTTTTGCCATATTGTTTTCCAATACGTAAGAGGCGTAGTCTTCGTAACCGAGAAGTTGTGCTTTTTGAAGACGAAGTCTTGTCATTTCTTCAATCAAAGCCTTGTTGTCATTAGCGTTGCCGTTGTTGCCGCGCATAACGTAACCCATATAAAGTTTTTCGCGTAAGTCGCGTTTGTCAGCATATTGGAGGAATGGGATGAGGCTTGGTTTTGACAAAGTGAAGACCCATTTGCCTTCCATGCCGTCTTTCTTTGCTTGTGCTGCAGCAGCGTCGATGCTTGTCTGTGGAAGTCCGCTTAAGTCATCTTCGTTGTCAACGACGAGTTTGAATGCTGCGTTTTCAGCGAGGAGGTTGTTGCCGAATTGGTTGCTCAAGACAGAGAGTTTGCCGTTGATTTCTTTCAAAGTTTCTTTGTCGGCATCATTGAGACCAGCGCCGTTGCGGATGAAGTCGGCGTAATATTTTTCAACGACGCGGATTTGTTGGTCGTCGAGGTTTCTGTCGTGGCGGGTGTCGTAGACTTGTTTGACTTTATCAAAGAGAAGAGGATTCATTGAAATCTCGTCATTGTGTGCAGAAATCTTTGGCAATATCTCAGCAGCGATTTTTTGCATCTCGTCGTTTGACATGCATTCTGTGAGATTGAAAAAGATATTGGATACTTTGTCTAATAACTCGCCAGATTTGTCGTATGCCAAGATTGTGTTTTGGAAATCAGGCATAGCTCTGTTCTTGACGATGAAATCGATTTCCGCTTTTTGTTGTTTCATGCCTTCTTCAAAAGCAGGAAGATAATGTTCGGTTTTGATTTTGTCGAATGCTGGAACTTCGTATGGTGTTCCGTAATCTGACAAGAAAGGATTTTCTGTAGCAACTTGCTCAACTTTGTTAGAACAAGACGCTAATGTCATGATGCTTAATGCTATCACACTTAAAAATTTTCTGTTCATATTAATAATGTATTAGTTTTCAAATGATGTGCAAAGTTAATGAAAAATAGTCAACGGACAACAGACAACTGACAACAGTTTTATATATCAATTTTTATCCTTTATCCTGATTGTAGATGCTGTTGATTTAAAAATAATTAAAAATGTTGAAAAAAGTTTATTTTTTCTCTTGACAAACAGAAAATTCTATCATATATTTGTGATATTAAAATGATATTATAAAACTAAGTGGTAAACATAAAAATAAAAACATTATGGAAACAAAAGAAAAAGAATTTAAAGGTTTAGTTATCAATGGCTTTGTAGCATTGATGTTATTTTTGGCATTGACAGCATTATCTATTTATGGCGTTGTCTTTTTTGCTAACCAAACAAACACAATCGGTATTGTTTTATGTGTTGTCGCGGCAATCTTCTTCTTGATATTGTTGACAGGTTTGAGAATGCAGGAACCTAATGAAGCAATGGCGATGTTGTTCTTCGGCAACTATCGCGGCACTTTCAAGAAGACTGGTTTTTATTGGGTTAACTTCTTGTATTCTTCAAAGAGAGTTTCTCTTCGTGCTCGTAACCTCAACGTTGATCCAATTAAGGTCAATGACAAGACTGGTAATCCGATTATGATTGGTCAGATTTTAGTTTGGAAGTTGAAAGATACATATAAAGCAATGTTTGAGATTGATTCTCAGACAATGGCAGGCGGCGCTAACGGTCAGGTTGGCGTTACTGTCTCTGGAAGAATGAAGGCTTTTGAGAGTTTCGTCCGCGTGCAAAGTGACGCTGCCTTGAGGGAAGTCGCTGGCATGTTCGCTTACGATGACAACGACGATACTAAAAATAACGAGTTGACATTACGTGCTGGCGGTGCTGAAATCAATGATATTTTGTTGAAGAAGTTGAACGACAGATTGGAAATGTCGGGTTTGGAAGTTGTAGAGGCAAGAATCAATTATTTGGCTTATTCACCAGAAATCGCTGCTGTTATGTTGCGTCGTCAGCAAGCCGCTGCTATCATCTCAGCGCGTGAGAAAATCGTGGAAGGCGCTGTCACAATGGTGAAGATGGCCCTTGATAAACTCAGCGAAGAGGAAATCGTTGAACTCGATAACGAAAAGAAAGCAGCTATGGTAAGCAACCTTCTCGTTGTCCTCTGTGCCGACGAATCCGCACAGCCTGTCGTTAACACAGGAACGCTTTATCAATAATTGAAAATTGAAAACGGAAAATTGAAAATTCGTAGGGACGTGATTCATCACGTCCTGAAACTTTATCAATAAAAGACGACAAGTAGAGACGCGTCAATGTTACCATAAAAATAAACACACATTGACACGTCTCGTTTAAAAATAATTAAAAACAATATGATTATGACAACGATATATATAGTAACAGGTGTGGCGGTGGTGTTATTGATTATCGCTGCTGTCAGAAGAGAAAGGGTTCTGGTCTTTGACGACGGAATAAAAGTCAAGGATTGGCTGTATCCATTGACAATTCCTAACGATACCATCGTCTCTATTTCTTTGGTCGACAGACTTCCTAAATTGATACATCGTACTAATGGAACGGGGATAGGACTGATTCAGAAAGGTTATTTCACGGTGAAGAATTTTTCTCAGGAACATTCTGAAAACGCGACTCTCTATATCAGAAATAGAAATGCTAGTGCGATAGAAATCAGGACTGTCAAAGGTTTGGTTTACATAAATCAGAATAATGACGAATTGACTCAGGAACTTTTCAATGAGATGAAAAGCACGGTTAAGATTCTTAAAGAAAATGAGTTGAATCTTAATGCGAAACGCCCAAGAACTTACAGAAGTGTCTTTGTTATCGTGGTGTTTTTAGAGGCTTTGATTGCGCCGGCTTTATTTATGAATTATAGCAATGAAGTCGTTGTTGGTGATGGTGTTGTTGAAATAAAAGACGAATATGCAATGACAATCCCAGTCTCTGATATAGACACAGTTTTGCTTATTGAAAGACTTCCTTCTATAAAGACAAGAACCAACGGCATTTCCACAAGAAAGGTCAATATCGGTAATTTCAAAATGTCTGACGGTAACAAATGTCGACTTTATATTAATAAGGATGTTCCTTTGTTTGTTGAGATAAAATGTCAACAGGCAACAGACAACGGACAACAGACGTTGGTTTTCATAAACAGAAAAACCGTTGAAGATACTAAAGCGTTATATGAGGATATTTATAATTTGAAATATTAAAAATGAGCGGTCGGCAGTCAGTCTTCGTCGATAAGAAAACTGAAAACAGAGGACTGAAAGCTGATGGCTGATAGTTTTATAATATGTCGAAAGATAAGGAAAATACTACCAAGAACTTTGCCTTGCGTCTTGACGCGAAGACGATGGAAGCTGTCGAGAAATGGGCTGCTGATGAATTCCGTTCCGTCAACGGACAGATTCAATGGATTATCAATGAAGCCTTGAAAAAGAATAAGCGGCTTTGAATCTCAGCGGACGCTGGATTTTGGTCTGCAAAATAAATAAAGTAGGGATGTCATATGAGGCATCCCTGTTCCATATTATTTTCGTTATCCTAAAAAGGTTCAACAGCCTTAGTTCTTGGTTCTTAGTTCTTAGTTCTTAGTTCTTAGCCCACTAATACTCCACCCATTCCCAGTCTGTTTCAAGTAAGTTTCTGCGATCTTTGCAGTCGTCGTTTTTACAGTTTAGACTTATGTTTTTCTTGTAGAATGTGATTCTGTAAGTTCCTTCAGTTTCGCCGCAATCGTCATCGTCTCCGACGAAGGTGATAAGGTTGTTTTCAATATAATAGTTTCCAGTTATAGGTCTTGATGCTGCGACATTGGAAAAGTCGATGCGATATCCGTATACGTCCATCGTGAGGAATGCGCCTTGTTCGGAACTGACCCAGCATCCCGACAGAGTCTTCAGTTCGTTGGATTCTTTTTTTGCGCTTTCTTTTTTTACCTCATTGTTTACCTTTTTTACGACATCGGTCTTG
Source organism: Bacteroidales bacterium (assembly GCA_045656905.1). Classification (GTDB taxonomy): domain Bacteria; phylum Bacteroidota; class Bacteroidia; order Bacteroidales; family F082; genus Limimorpha. The sequence goes on along the minus strand of JAZOSA010000087.1, from coordinate 7,377 downwards.
GTCGTTGTTGTTTCGCTTTTTGCTTTTGGGGTTTCGTTTTTTGTTTTTGCTGCGACTTTTTCAGCGGTTTTTGTCTCTTCTTTTTTTACTACAGACTCGGTATTTGCCTTGACGTTTTCGTTTTTGACATTAGTCTTGTTTGTGTTGAAATTATTTAACGTAAAAAACACAGCAGCGACAAGCATCGCTAACACTAATAATATCAATACGAATTTCGTGAATAAGTTATAATTGCTGCTTTTTTTCTTTGACTTTTTGCTTTTTTTCGCGCTGCCTTTTTTCTGCGTTGCCATGATAAATTTATTTTGGCGCAAGTTTAAGAAAAAAACTAAAATGAAAGGATAATTTTATTAAATTTGCCACCAAATTATTCAGTATGCAAGAATCAATATTAATTTTAGATTTTGGCTCACAAGTAACACAGCTTATAGGACGTCGTCTTCGTGAGATGAACGTTTATTGTGAGATCTATCCTTATAACAAGATTCCGGAATTGACACCAGACATTAAAGGTGTTATCTTGAGCGGAAGTCCTTTCTCTGTTAGAGATGAGAAAGCTCCTTTTGTTGATTTGTCAAATATCAAGGGAAAATTGCCATTGTTGGGCATTTGTTATGGTTCTCAATTTATGGCACACCATTTCGGCGGTGAAGTCAATGGTTCAATAGCAAGAGAATACGGTCGTGCTTCTCTTACAGTCGTTGACGAATCTTGTCCTTTGTTTGATGGCGTAAGCAAAGTTAACCAAGTGTGGATGTCACACGGCGACACAATCGCTCGTTTGCCAGAAAACGCTCGCGTCATAGCAAGTACAGAAGATGTAGTCAATGCAGCATATAGAATCGACGGCGAAGAAACATACGCTGTCCAGTTCCACCCAGAAGTGTCACACTCTTTGGAAGGTTCAAAGATGATCGAGAACTTCGCTAAGAAAATCTGCGGTTGCAAAGGCGATTGGACTCCAGCTTCATTTGTCGACAACATCGTTGAAGAACTTAAACAACAACTCGGTGACGATAAAGTCATCCTCGGTCTTTCAGGCGGCGTCGACAGTACAGTGGCAGCTGTCTTGTTGAACAAGGCTATCGGTTCTAACTTACATTGTATCTTCGTCGACAACGGTCTTCTCAGAAAGAACGAATTCGAAGATGTTATGGAATCATATAAAGACTTAGGTCTTAATGTTATCGGCGTTAACGCAGGTCCATTGTTCTTGAGCAAACTTGACGGCGTTACAGATCCTGAGTTGAAACGTAAGGCTATCGGTGCAACATTCATCGAAGTGTTTGAAGCAGAAGCTAAGAAAATCAAAGGCGCAAACTGGCTCGCTCAAGGTACAATCTATCCTGACGTTATCGAAAGTGCTGGTATCGAAGGCGCAACATGCAAAATCAAATCTCATCATAATGTAGGCGGTCTTCCTGAAAAGATGAACCTTAAAATCGTTGAACCATTGCGCGCATTGTTCAAAGACGAAGTACGTCGCGTTGGTCGCGCTTTAGGTATCAAGAAAGAACTCATCGGCCGTCATCCTTTCCCAGGACCAAGTTTGGCAATCCGCCTCTTGGGTGCTGTCACAGAAGATAAATTACGTATCCTCCGCGATGCTGACGAAGTTTATATCTCTTCATTGAGAAACTGGAAATGCGAACTTCCTCACGCTTCATTCCCAAATGAAATGGCTGATAACTTGTACGATAGCATCTGGCAAGCTGGAGCAATTCTTCTTCCTTGCAAGAGCGTCGGCGTGATGGGCGACGAACGTAGCTACGAATATACAATCGCTCTCCGCGCTGTTATTTCAGTCGACGGCATGTCAGCAGACTGGGTGCATCTTCCATACGAATTCCTCGCAAAAGTATCTAACGATATCATCAATAAAGTCAGAGGCGTCAACAGAGTATGTTACGACATCAGCTCTAAGCCACCGGCGACAATCGAATGGGAATAATCAATGCATAATTCATAATGCATAATTCATAATCCTAGAGACGTGTCAGCGTGACATCAAATAATAAACGTTGACACGTCTTGATTTAGAAAAAGGCTCAAGGCTCACAGCTCATAGCGAAAAAATAATAAATATTAATAACCACATCAACCGTTGACTGTTGTCAGTTGACTGTTGACCTAAAAAATCATTAAAGAGAAAATTATGAAAACAATGAATTGGAAGAAAGAAGCTCTCGCTTATTTCTATCTCATCTTCGGTAGTTTGGTGTTCGCTATCGGCGACATCTTATTCGTTAACCCTTACATCTTGGCTCCTGGTGGAACTTATGGTCTCTCAAACGTGTTGAACACAGTATGGCCTTGGAAAGTCTCTCTCTATGCTATCTGCATGGATATTCCATTGTTAATCATCGGTACTTTAATCCTCGGACCTAAATTCGGCATTAAGACCATCATCTCAACAGTCTTGATTTTCGGTTTCACTTACCTTATCGAAACATTCATTGGTTATGCTCCTATCGTTCATAACGGCATTATTGAAAATCCAACTGTTATCAATCCTGAATGGTTGCAAATTCCTCATAGCGAAAACATTTATTTCATTCCAGATTACTTCTTAAATACTTTGGTATCAGGCGGTATCTACGGTTTGGCTATCGGTCTCATCTTCAAGTCAGGCGCAACATCAGGCGGTAGCGATATCATCTCAATGATCCTCCACAAATACACCAAGATCTCTCTCGGTACATTGGTTATGATCGTTGACTCAATCATCACTCTCACAACATTAATCGCTGAACCACAATTACGTCTCCCAGTTTATTCAATCTTGGTTATCGTTATCGAAGGTTGGATTATCGACCTCGTCGTTGACGGATTCAATAGCTACAAGACTGCATTCATCGTTACAGATAAAGCAGAAGAAGTTCGCGACATCATCGTTAAGGATATCAACCGCGGCGGTACATGCTTCTTCGGCAAAGGTTTATACAAAGGCGTTGACCGTAAGATGATTTACGTTACATTGACACGTCCTGAACTCGTTAAATTACAATCAATATTGAAAGATGTTGACCCAGAAGCATTCGTAAACGTAGTTACAAGTTCAGATATCTTGGGTAAAGGTTTCAAACCTCTCTCAGAATAAGCGTAAAATTTAGAGTTTATAGTGTAGAACCTTGAAAATCTATGCTATAAATAAAAATAAATCAACTTTGATAATAAGTCCGGATTCTTGATTATAGAATCTGGACTTATTGTTTTTTTTAATATCTTTGTCAAAAAATGTTCCGGTTATAATAAATAATGATAATGAAAGCTTTTAGAATTATTTTTTCATCAATACTTGTTTGCTTGACTGTCTCGTTTTTTGCTCCAGAAATAAAGGCTCAGGAATCGCTGAAGTCTCAAATCGTGACAGAATATAATGGAAAGTCATATTATATTCATACAGTCAAAAAGAAACAGACATTAAAAGATATCGCTGACATATACGGCGTGACGACATACGAGATTATTAAGGAAAATAAGATTGTTAAAACGACGTTGAAAGCCGGTGAAGTACTCAGAATCCCTTATAAAGAACAAGTTGAAGAACCAAAGGAAGAATATGTCTTCGCAGAAGAAGAGGTAGTTATGGATACCATAACTGGAAGTGATACGACTGAATATGTTGAGGAAACGGTTCTTCCGATGTTCAATTCTGAAAGATTATATAAGGTAGCGTTGATGATGCCATTGTATCTGGAACAAGTCGATGATGCTTTCCTTGAAAGCGAGGCCTCTAATAAACTGCTTCTTGCAAAACCATTCTCTTATCTTCATTTCTACGAAGGTTTTATGATTGCCGTCGACTCGATGGTGAGCCAATATGATATGAAACTCGACCTTAAAGTCTATGACGTTGACCAAGATACAAACAAGGTCGTGTCAGCAATAAACGACCCTTGGCTTGCAAATGCAGATGTCATAGTCGGACCATTCCATGTCAAGGCTTTTGAAAAAGTGATGGCATTCGCTGCAGAAAATGATATCCTTGTCGTCAATCCTATGACAAACAGAGACGAACTCGTGCAGGGAAACAGAAACGTGGTTAAGGTAAAACCGTCATATCGTTATCAGATGCAAGGTCTTGAATCTCTCATCAAAGACAAATACGCTGACAACAATGTGTTTATCTTCGCTGAAGATACAAATAGCATGGATTATGTCAGAATGATTGATGAAATCGCAAACAGAACGGTAAATCCATATTCTTTGGTCCCTAATAAACATATCAAGAAAATCGTTAAGAAACGCCAAGATGCTTGGAAAATAGAGGAAGTCGAGTTCAATGAGAATGAATATCATTCTGATAATATGACGCTCAATATGTCTTTGATAAATCTTAATCCAGATGATAGCACTATGCTGAAAAATCAAATTATGTTCTTTGATTATTCGATAGACAGCTTGAGAAAGGTCAAGAAAATGGCTTCATCAATACGTAATAACGTATTCATCGTTTATGGTGAAGATAAGGTGTTCGCAACAGAAGTGTTAAATAAAATTAACATATTTTCAGGAACGTATCCTTCAAAACTTATCGTGCTTCCTGAATGGTCTAAGTTTGACAGACTTTTCAATGAAAACCTTATGAAGTTGAATACAGTCATGTTTGACGATGATTATACAGATTATGATACGTATGCTGTAGGTAGTTTCGTTGGCAAGTTCAGAGATAATTATGGAACTGAACCTAAAGACATAGCGTTTCATGGATTTAATATCGCCTGGTATTTCTTGAATGCTTTGATGAATTATGGCGATAATATAAATATAGGTATAACATCGTATGATATTCCGCTGTTAAATACTAGATATTCGTTTGAGAGAAATGATGCAGAAGACGGACTGTTGAATACATACTGGAATATATATATGTATCAGGACTATGAGAAAAAAATGTTGCAATATGAATAAGGTATTGTCATTTTTTTTGATTTCAGTCATTTTGATGTCATGTTCTGATAATGATGTCGTTCGTTCATATTGGGAGAATGGAAATGTGAAGTCGGAATTGAGGTATAAGGACGATATGCTCAATGGCGACTGTTTCTGGTACTTCTCAAATGGCAAGATGGATATGAAGGCTCATTACAATATGAACGCTATGGAAGGGGAGGTGCTGCGATGGTATGAGAACGGCAATCTTCAATCTAGATATTACATAAAAAACAATCAATACGACAGCATTTCTGAGATGTACAATGTCTTCGGCACATTAGTAAAAGTGGAGCATTACAAAGATGGCGTCCTTGATGGAGAATGCAAACAGTGGTACGATAGTGGAAAATTGTTCACGGAAGGCAATTACAAAGACGGCATGATTCACGGAAAATGGATGATGTATTATGAAAATGGCGCTGTCGGTTCTGTCGCGACATACGAAAACGGAACAGGATTGCAAAAAGGTTTTTCGCCAGACGGAACTCTGATAACTGAGATAAATTACAGAGATAACGTTAAGGATGGCGATGAAATACAATATAATAGGGACGGATCGGTGGATAAGATACTAGTGTGGGAATCTGGTGAATTCGTGAAAATAATTAACAAATAATACTTATTTTTTTTAACAAAAAATATTTATCCAAATATTTGGAAATTGTTAATTAAAAACCTTACCTTTGCGGAACGAATAAAAGATAAATTAACATTAGTTATTAACCTTAATAAAAAATAAAAGTAATGAACGTACAAACCATTATGACAAACTTGGAAGCTAAGCATCCAGGTGAAAAAGAGTATTTGCAAGCAGTTCGCGAAGTTTTGGAATCAGTTGAACACGTATACAATCAACATCCAGAATTCGAAAAAGCAAGAATCGTTGAACGTTTAGTTGAACCAGATCGTATTTTCACATTCAGAGTAGTTTGGGTTGACGACCAAGGTGAAGTTCAAACAAACATCGGTTACCGTGTACAATATAACGCAGCTCTCGGTGCATACAAAGGCGGTCTCCGTTTCCACCCAGCTGTTAACGTTTCAATGTTGAAGTTTTTAGGCTTCGAACAAATCTTCAAAAACGCTTTGACAAACCTTCCACTCGGTGGTGGTAAAGGTGGTGCTGACTTCGATCCAACAGGAAAATCAGACGCTGAAATCATGCGTTTCTGCCACGCTTTCATGTATGAATTATGGAGAAACATCGGTGCTGACTTAGATTCACCAGCTGGTGACGTTGGCGTTGGTGGCCGTGAAATCGGTTACTTATACGGTATGTACAAAAAATTAGCTCGCGAACACAGCACAGGCGCATTGACAGGTAAATCATACGGCTGGGGTGGTTCATTGATCCGTCCAGAAGCTACAGGTTTCGGCGCTATGTACTATGTTAACCGCATGGTTAAACAAGTTGGCGACACAATGGAAGGCAAGAGAATCGCTTTGTCAGGCTTCGGTAACGTAGCATGGGGCGCTGCAACAAAAGCTATCGAACTCGGCGCTAAAGTCGTTGCTATCTCAGGTCCAGACGGCGTTTGCGAAATCCCAGAAGGTATCACAATGGAAATGGTTAACTATATGCTCGAAATGCGCGCTTCAAACCGCAACAAAGTTCAAGATATGGCTGACAAATTCCCAGGCAAAGCTATCTTCACTCCTGGTAAGAAAGCTTGGAGCATTAAATGTGACATCGCATGTCCTTGCGCATTCCAAAACGAAATGAACGAAGACGACGCTAAAGAATTACTCGCTAACGGCGTAAAATATGTAGCTGAAGTTTCTAACATGGGTTGCCAACCAGGCGCTATCTCAACAATCCAAAAATCAGGCACTCCATTCGCTCCTGGTAAAGCTGTTAACGCTGGTGGCGTTGCTACATCAGGCCTCGAAATCTGCCAAAACGCTGCTCACATCAGCTGGACTGCAGAAGAAGTTGACGCTAAGTTACAAAAGATCATGAACGACATCTATGACCTCTGCATCGAATACGGTAAACAAGAAGATGGTACAATCGACTACGTTAAAGGTGCAAACATCGCTGGCTTCATGAGAGTTGCTAAAGCTATGTTAGCTCAAGGTATCGTTTGATGAAATTTAGAATTTTAGAACTCTAAAATTTTAGAAATATAAAACGTGAAAACCTGAGAATATTTTTCTCGGGTTTTCTTTTTTTTGTAAGGGCGAAATCTGAAAATAGATATTATATTTGCAGGACAGAGTTGTTTCATTTAGTGGTATGAGTATTTATAACATTCGATTAAGAATAATTATATGGAAATAAAAGAGCGTAATCTATCGTCTGGATTCTGTACCTTTATAGAAATATGTAGGGCTTTTGATTTTTTGAAAAGCGAGGGATATATAACTTCCGAGTTTTTCACTGGACGAGACGTATATGTCGTTTATAAAAATCCCAGAATAAATCAAACAATAACAATT
>JAZOSA010000086.1:0-49168 GCA_045656905.1 Bacteroidales bacterium | reverse complement strand
CAAGCGGTCTTAGGAAGACAAGAGAAGAACACAACTCCTTGGCTCACAGAACGACATGGCTACGATCCGACTTTACACCGTTATTCCTACTGCTTCAACAACCCGTTGAGATTTACCGATCCGAGCGGATATGTGGTGAATGATATATGGCTCGCTAAGAAAAAAACAATTCTTTGCGTTCCTCTGCGTCTCTGCGAGATTTTATCATTTCGCCCCTTGATTTTTAGTTTTTTACAACTTATATTTGTGGCAACTATTTATTAAAAATATCGCTTATGAGAACTAAAGAAATTACCAAACTAATCGCATTGTTTCTTTTGCTTGTGTTTGCAGGAAGTTTGAAGGCGAAAACGGAATGCAAAACAAATCATTAATAAATCAACCCGATAACTTATGAAAAAGATATTTTTAGTTCCGTTGCTTTTATTGTCAATATTGATGATAACCTGCAAACCAGAGCCAATGCCAGGTGAAAATGATGATAATTCTAACAACGACACTTTGCAGGAGACTCCATTAGTAAGAAAGTATCTTGTGAGAGAGTGTCGTGCCACAGGATTTGGTTTTGATAATCCATCATTCATTATAGACTGGAATGATGACTTTACAAGAATAGAGCATATAACAACTGATTCTGGAACATATAATCAAGTTGAATATGACTTTGATTATTATGCCGAAGATAGTATGAAAGTATCTGTTTATATTCCAAATCATACTAGTAAAACGAATTATATATGTCACATGAAAGATGGTAAAATAACTAAAATGGATTTTTATTATTGTGATACCTATGAAAAAACAATACATCGCACTTATAATGATGACGGTAAACTTATTAGTAGTATAGATAGTGTGCATAATTGTGGGACTATTTTTGAATGGGATGGTGATAATGTTGTTAGGACCTACTCGTATCCTAATGGAGAAAATGCTGGTACAACCTACAATAATTTTGGCAAACACATTCATCCCTATTACACACAACCTCATTGGTTGCCTGGTTATGGAAGTTATGCTGGATTCAGTTATGGGTATATCACACAACCTTTTTGGAAAAATCACTGGGAATGTTCAGATCAAGCTTGCTATGAGTATGACGAAGATGGTTACGTTACATGTACATATATCATTAATGATGATGGAAGTAATATATTATATGCCAAATATGAGTATAATTATTAACAAAATATTATTATGAAAAAGATATTTTTAGTTCCATTGCTTTTATTGTCAATATTGATGATAACTTGCAAACCAGAGCCAATGCCAGGTGAAAATGATGATAATTCTAGCAACGACACTTTGCAGGAAACACCTTTGGTAAGAAAGTATCTCGTAAGAGAATATATGACCGACAGAAATAAGCCTTCGCTTATTATAAAGTGGAATGACGATTTTACGAGGATAGAATATATAACGACAGATTCTGGTAGTATGTATCAGGTAAATTATCATTTTCAATATTACGAAGAAGATAGTATAAACGTATATACAACAGTACCAGAAGTTAATCAAGGAACTTATTTTTTCACACGCTATACATGTCATCTGAACAATGGCAGAATAAGCAGTCTAGATACTTATTTCAATGATAATTTTAAATATACTTTACACTATGAGTATGATGATAAAAATAAACTTGTAGAAGCAGGTGGAGCATGTTTTGTTTGGGAAGGTGATAATGTTAAAAAGATGTATTATTCAAACGGTAATTATACCATTGTATATGACAACGTGATAGCAGAAACAGTTGATCCGTATTATACATTGCCTTATCTGTTGCCATCATCTACACAATTCACATCTTGTGGTTCATATATTACGAAACCATTATGGAAAAATTATCGTAAATGGCCTGGCGATTATTGTTACGATTATGAATGTGACTCTGATGGATATGTGACAAATGTTTATATTATAACAGAAGAAGGTTGCCGTAAATTAATTTATTGTTATGAATATGATTATTAATATTGAGCAGATATTATTATGAAAAAGATGTTGTTGTCAATGCTATTTGCATTTTGTTTATCTAATTGTTTATTGTCTCAGATTATGGTTGGTGAACCTTATTATTTCTGTGCATTAAAATTCTAATATTATGAAAAGGGTATTTGTTGTTATTTCACTGTTAGCTAACGATGGAACATCGGACATTAAAAATATAAATAGTTTTGATAACGTATTATATATGATTTTATATGGTGAAAAATAGTACTATAGTTATAATTATTCTCACGTGTTTTACGATAAGTGATTTAAACTGTTAATCTTTGTCGTTTAAGTTATATGATTATTTTGTCAACTCTACAAAAGATATAAATAACATAAATGAATTGAAAAAAACACTACGAGATAATGATTATTATAATGATATATCCGATAGATTGATGATATATCCAATATTCTGGTTCTACCCATCAGAAGATTTTTTAAAATCAAAAATGAAAATCGATGACAAAAACTATTACTTGTCAAAAGATTTTATAAATGACATGATCAATACGGAAGAATGTAATAATAAACAAACGAACTATGTCGCCAGCCAACTTGTAATTTATGACACAGAGCATATATATAGCGGTGAATACTCTCGGTCGTTTAATAAGATATTAAAAACATCTGTAAAAAACTATGTTGACTATATTGGGAAACTGTATAATGATAGTATTGTGGATTGTATTTTTACTTATCCGACAATATTACTTGAAAATGATGTTTTTCAATTTAATTTCAATTATAATATGCTTTTTGCGTTAAAGGATAGCGATGTGTATGTTATAAAAGCAGATTTATGCATTGAAAGGAACACCAATGAATGGGAAGATGGCTTGTGCGAATGTGAATTTAGTATATTAAAATTAGAGGAATATATACAAAACCATTGGGATGAAATGATTGGCAAATCACCCATGAAACTTGACTGTATAATTACGCAATGATATTATTAAGATAATAAGTTGCAGCATCATCTTCTAAAAGACTGTTATATGATTAAGAAATACATAATAGCAATAGGACTCCTTGTCATAATTCTTATACCTGTATCTTCTAAAGCACAGAATTATTTGGATTATCTCATTGATACGGATAATCAGAAAAAATCTGATTCAGTAGCTCTTGATTTTTGTCGTAATATATATGGCGACACAATAGGTAACGATTGCTTTTTTACATTTCATATAACTTATCTGACGTGTGGGCCTGTTACGAATTTGACTTTCCTTGAATCTGGAATGGTAGATACAGCGATGTTTTCAAAGCATTATTTTTGTAGCGGGCAATTCTTGCATGATCATATTGAAAAGACCAAGTATTTTGAAGGAGAAGATAAATGTATATCTTTCTTTCTGGAAGGACGACCATACTTATATGACAAATGCAATAATAAGTGTTATGTATTTAGAATGAACGAGTGGATAGATAGGAATAACCATGCTAATCCAATAAAACTGAAAGACTACACTTATGAATGTAATAAATTTGAACAATTCATGGGAGAATTGTTAGGCAATGGAATCATAGACTGCATTTTTGCTTATCCAACTCGTTTTTTTGATGTTGATGGAAAAGCCTCTGTCAGCACACTCCCTGATGTTTTATTTGGTATCAAAGATAATGAATTTTATGTTCTTTATGAAAACTGGAAAGAAAAGGATCAATATACTCCGTTATTATTCAATATGGATGAATTTATTGATTGTTACTGGGAGAAATTATCAGATATAAAGTTAAAATAAATGAAATCCTACAACCGCTACTCCTACTGCTTCAACAACCCGTTGAGATTTACCGATCCGAGCGGGTATGTGGTGAGAGGAAGAAATGATGTTCTTAATCCGCAGTATTTTATCTGGTTGAAATCTTCCAACTCAAAAGAATGGTATATTTGTTCATAGGACTAATATCAATGGCTTTGCAGGCTCAAATGTATCAGCTGGATGTCCACTAATTTTAGGCAAGCAATGGCATCAGTTTGAAAAACAGATTGGTCAAAATGGATTTAAGATGATTATTAGAAGAGAAATTTATACAGAACCTAAATGTATCATGAAATGAAAAATATTTTTGTAATATTGAGTTTGTTTGTATCATGTTTGAGCGTGTCGTACGCCCAAAACAACAACTATTGTTTTGTCTATAACATGAATGAATATATCCCATTATATCAAAATTCAGATGACAGTATCGCATCTTCATCTTTGTATCAGGACATCTTAAAGGAAAATTATTATTCTCTTCAGATAATTGATTGTAAAAAAGATAGATTCAAAGTACGTATTATTGATGAAAACAACATAAATACAACTGGTTGGATTGATAAAGAATATTGTTTTGTTTGGTGCTGGCTGATGTCATCAAATAGCATATACTTATTTCCAGAACCTAATATGGTAAATTCATACACCGAAATATCTGAAGATGATATGTCGAGTAATCGTGGTGGTTATGTCGCCAATATTATAGAATTTGATAATAAATCAAATTGGATAAAAATATCATTAACGACAAAAATATCTGTATATATCGGTTGGACTCTGAATTATTGTAATAATATTTATGGATCATGTGAGGGATGGAAATCAACACCTCCATCACAAATATACTAAAAATATCGTTATGTTATTCATTTTTAGTGAATTATTTTATATCGAACTTGCGTTAAAATAAATCTTCAATCATGGGAATAATGCGGTTCTGCCCACGATTAAGGATAAAAAGTTAATAAATAGAACCTGCCTTAAATAATATGAGACGAAAAATAATCCTTTTATTTATATTATTATCAGTGTTTATATCAACACTAATGTTTATATATGTCAAAGAAAATGATATATTCTATTTTATGAAATGGACCCCAGAAATGATTTTCGGCAAAAAGTCGGTGAAAATTGAGAAGAAAAACTATGTAGATATGATTGGTTATACATTTGATGGTTCTTGTTTGGATTATTTTGAATATTATATATCTTGTTTTGTTCCAGATACAAGCTTTTATACGTATCCTGATTATGAGAAAATGTTTGATTTGAAAGGCATCTCAAAGTTTAATTATTCGCAATGGAATCCTACGCCGATTGAAAAAGAGAATCAACATTACGGCATGGTTCAGGATCTCACACACATAGGTAATTTAATGAACAACAAGAAGACTGCAAAGTTTATTGATGATGATTTAATTAATAATAAGGGCAGTTATTATAGTGTAATGCATCATAATAAAATGGGTATTGTAATTTTTATATATAATCCGTCAAAATCAATGCTATACATAATATATAGTAGAGACTGAATTCACCCAACAATTGGATGGTTTAAATAGTTTTATGTTACAAATAAGAAGAGATTAAAATGAAAAAAACAATAATGATTTTAGTATTATGTATGTATCATTATTTTTGTTCTGCGCAAAATATAAATATACAAACAATATCAGAGAATGAATATCATTCATTAAGAAATAAATATGTTGCTTTGGCGTTGGACACATTGTTGTTTGTAAAAGAAGAAAGCGATTATATTTCTCTTCCTTTGGATAATGATGGAAGTTTAGAATTTAGAAATAACTCATCAGAAAATTATATTGACGACTATATAAAATTCAAGTACTTAGGTTTTCTTGATCATTTTAATGTGTATGTGTTAAAAGTTATACGTTTCTCAAATGAAGAGACATGGTTCGTAGACAAATCTAATGGTGACATTGTAAAAACATTGTCACATTATTGTGCTTCCAATCAGTACATAATTTCTTATGACTTACCGGATAGTGACAGATATAATGGAATGGAAATCTTTTGTTGGACAGAGAATGGTCTGCAGAAAACAGATTCTTTAAAACCTGATTGGTTTGTCAAGAACATATTTTGTCTCTGTGAAAATATTTTTGTTGTTGAAGCGCTTACTTTTAATTCGGAAGATTTATTTTTTAAAATTATTCTACAATGATTAAAAAATCAGAATATATACACGAACACAACTACGACTTCGGTCATTAAAAATAAACATAAATGATACAGCTCATGATTTTTATAAATTATTCAAAGATAACAACTCCAAAAGAAGAAAATAATATATTATGAAACATTTGCTTTTAATAATGATTTTAGTCTTTACGACATCATGCACTTTAAACAATTGCGATAAAACTTATTACAAAGACTTGTCCGACAAGATAGAATCATATATCGAGATAAACCAAGAAAAAGTTACGGAATTTGTTAATAAGCAAAAACGAGACGGTATAGATGTAAATCCATTTATAAGAATAGACTATCACAGTGACAGCATATACGATTATTATAGACTGAAGTATGATACGGATATCTTTTTTTTAGATGACTATGTTATAGATTATTTTAACGTTGAAGATGTGTTGTGTGTAGTTAGATATAATACGTTTGATTATTATGGTGAAGATGAAATAGATAGCTTTTTCGAAAAGAAGAAGGAATTGATGGAAATGGTTTATCCTCCAAAATATGTAGAAAAGCAAGGTGTAAGTATTAATGTTAATGAAGTAATAGTGGATTGTCATGAATGTTTCCAGTCGTGGGAACTTAAAATCAAGAAATAATAGGATATATCTCATGCGGTAGAACTTAAACATTCGTTATGAATATGATTATTAATGATAAATAGATAACTTATGAAAAAAGCAGGTTCAATTCACTCTTCTGTTGTTGTTAACCATGAGGAACTTAAGGAACCTAAGGATTTAAGGGACTAAGGGACTAGAGGGACCTAAGGAACTTAAGGAACTCAGCATCTTATAGACTCATAGACTTATAGACTCATAGACTTGGCGTCTTGGTGTCTCGGTGTCTCGGTGTCTCGGTGTCTTAAAACCCCCTTTTCTCCCCTCAAAAAAAAACTTGTTGTCTTTAGTCTTTTTCTTATCTTTGCATCTCTAACAAGAATTAAAATTTTACATCGATGAATAAGAATTTCGTAGAAGAATTACGTTGGCGCGGTATGCTTCACAGCATGACTCCGGGCACTGAAGAACAACTGAATAAGGAATTGACAACAGCATATCTCGGCATTGACCCTACAGCCGACTCTCTTCATATAGGTCACCTCTGCGGCATCATGATGCTTCGTCATCTTCAACACGCAGGTCACAAACCTCTCGCTCTCCTCGGCGGCGCAACAGGTATGATTGGCGACCCTTCAGGAAAATCTGCAGAACGTAACTTGCTCAACGATGAGATATTGAACCACAACCAAGCTTGCATCAAGAAACAACTCGCTAAGTTCTTAGACTTCGAAAGCGACGCTCCTAACAAGGCTGAACTCGTCAACAACTACGACTGGATGAAGAATTATTCATTCCTTCATTTCATCCGCGACATCGGCAAGCACATCACCGTCAACTATATGATGGCGAAAGATAGCGTGAAGAAACGTTTCAACGGCGAAGGCGAAGGTATGTCATTCACAGAATTCAGCTACCAACTCGTTCAAGGTTACGACTTCTTGTATTTATATCAAAATAAAAACTGTAAGCTTCAGCTCGGCGGCTCTGACCAATGGGGCAACATTACAACAGGTACTGAGTTGATTCGTCGTAAACTCGGCGCAGAAGAGACAGCATTCGCTCTCACATGTCCGCTCATCACTAAAGCCGACGGCGGCAAATTCGGCAAGACAGAAAAAGGCAACATCTGGCTCGACCCTGCTAAGACATCACCTTACGCATTCTATCAATTCTGGATGAACTGCTCCGACGACGACGCTGCTAAATATATCAAGATCTTCACATTGTTAAGCAAAGAAGAAATCGACGCTCTCATCGAACGTCATGCCGCTGAACCACATCTCCGTGAACTTCAACGCACTCTCGCTCGTGAACTTACTATCATCGTTCACTCAAAAGAAGACCTCGAAATGGCAGAAGAAGCAACACAAATCCTCTTCGGTAAAGGTACTTCAGAAGCTCTTCATAAATTCGACGAAGCTACTTTGTTGAGCATCTTCGAAGGCGTGCCTCAAGCTAATGTCGCTAAGGCTGACATCGAAGCTGGAATGCCAATCATCGAGTTCCTTACACAGACAGCGGTATTCCCTTCAAAAGGTGAAGCTCGTAAGATGTTACAAGGTAATGGCGTGGCTATCAACAAGGAAAAAGTCGCTGATACAAAAGTCATCGGCAAAGAAGACTTGCTCAACGACAAATATATTCTCGTTCAAAAAGGAAAGAAAAACTATTATCTCATCATAGCAGAATAAGATTATGAGTACATTCCTTCTTATCTTGGTTCCAGCACTCGTCATCATGGTGGTAGTTTTCGCCGGCATAGGAATTAAGATGTTAGTGAAAAAAGACGGACAGTTCGAGCGCAAGTGCGCTCATTCCCTCGACCCAGACGCCAAATGCACATGCGGCGGCAAAGGCGACGGAAGCTGTAGGAAAAATAAAGACAATGGTAAAGACGTGTCAAAACACAATGAAGAATAAAGATATGTTTTGATGCGTCTGGCTAATAGCATAAAAAAGTGCTTCGAGATTTTTTTCTTGGAGCACTTTTTTTGTTTGACTTTTTGAATATTAAATTTACCTTTGTATTGGTAAATTATTCAGTTATGAGAAAGTCAGTGTTTTTTTATATGATGTTAGTTCTCTTGACTTTAACGTCATGTTCTTCGTCAAAGCAACTGTCGTCTAACGACAGGCAATATGAAGTCGTGACATTAGGCGTTGGAAATGACGGGACATATCTGATTAAGGTGACGGACTACTTCAGAACCACCGACGAAAATATATATCTTGACGGATTGAAAAAAGACGCCGTGCATTGCGTGATATACTCCGGCATCCCTGCTGGCAACGGCTCGATGAAGCAACCTGCTCTTATGACAAACGGCACTCGCATAGAAGGCAACGAAGAAGCACTGAATAATTTCTTTGAACAAAAGTTATATCTCAATTACATAAACTCTGTCATAAATAGTTCTAAGACAATCGTTAAGATAAAAGGTTCAAAGGACTATAGAATCAGCGTAGGGATATCTGTAAATAAAGACGAACTGCGTAAATATCTGGTAGATAATGGAATTATCAAACCATTAGATTATCTCTTCTAAATTTAAGATTATGAGAAAAATATTGACATTCATATTGATGATTTTGTCTCTGACGGCATTCTCGCAAGATACCATTCAGCAGTCGTCTTTGAATGCGAGGAGGAGAAATGATATGAATGTCACGTATCACAGAAGTTCGTGGCACAATATCTTGCTCTATCACAGCGACCAGAAATATGCGGAGGCAATCCTTGAGACATACTATAACCGTCCGCAGAGCGAGAAGTTCAACGACCATTCTTTGCCGGTTGATGTCGTTAAGACCAAGGGTAAGAAATATGCCAAATTCAAAAAGGTGAACAAATACATTATGAATAATGATATCGCCAACGATTTGGTTGCCAAGTGGTTTAACAGAAACGCCTCGACGGGTTGTTGTGATATGAATCTTGTTTATATGAGAGGACTTCAAAGTGCGACGACGGAGCAGATCGAGACCTCGGAACTCGCGAAACGTGGCAAGACGATATTGATGGATTCGGGCGTCGACTTGATAGGCAATACTTTCGTGCTAGTTCATGATATTATTTATGTCGATAAAGGTGAGAGAAACAAAAAGACCGCCAATGGATTTAGAGCTTTCGGTAATTTCCTGAATAACTTAGGCGAGGCGATGGCATACGCTACTGGAGATTACAGTTATATGGAATTAGGTAGGAGCGCAAATCAATTGTCGAGGACAACGGCTGATATTGTCGATGATTATGAGGGATTTAGAGTCAAGATAAAAACTCATCTGTATCGTCTCAACTGGCAAGATAGCGACAATGACTTCTTCTATGAGAATTATTATCTCGATGAAAACTATTATGACGAAGCTAAGTTTCACGCTTGGCAAAACGCCAATTATCAGTTGTCGTATGTAGGATCTCAGGAAGTGGCATGCGGTGAGACGGTGTTGACCGGGAAATATGATTTGTCGCAGCTTATCAAGATTATAGTCTATCGCACACTCGACGAGTGTATAGTGAAATTGCAGCGTAACTACGAGGAATTCAAGGTCAAAGAACCTATTTATGATATAGACGAAGCAGGCAATGTGATTGCTAAGATTGGGTTGAAAGAAGGCGTCTCGGAACAGTCGAGGTATGAAGTCCTTGAAAGAGTTGAGACTACTGACGGCACTACGAAATACAGGAAAGTCGGTGAGATAAAACCAATTGCCGACAAGATATGGGATAACCGCTATATGGCGTTGGAAGACGGCGCAGCAAACTCTGAACTTGAAGGCACTTACTTCAAAGTCACAAGCGGAAGAAACCTTTATCCGGGATTGTTGATAAGAGAAATTAAATTCTAATGAGAAGATTATTTTATACATTGTTGATATGCTGTTTCTTAGTTAACTGTAATACTGTCAAGAAGCAGCAGTTTATGGGAACTACGCAAGGCTCGTATTATTCAATAACATATTTCGATGAGCAAAACCGCGACTTCAGTCGTGAGTTCGATTCCATCTTTAAAGAGATAGAAAGCACCTTGTCGTTATGGGATGAGAATTCCATCATAAGAAGAGTGAATCGTAATGACACGACTGTCGTTTTGAATCAGATTTTCATCGACAACTTCAACTATGCGATGAAAGCCGCTGAACTCTCAGATGGCTACTTCGACCCGACTGTCGGACCTCTCGTCCAAGCTTGGGGATTCCATTTTAAAGAAGGAATGGAGATGACGCCAGAAATAGTAGATTCTTTAAAACAACTCGTCGATTATCGTAAAGTTAAGATTGAAAATAATAAAGTCATAAAAGAAAATCCTGATATGACATTAGATTTCAACGCTGTGGCACAAGGCTACACCACCGATATGATTGGCGATTTCCTTCTTTCTAAAAATGTTAATAATTTTTTAGTCGATGTGGGTGGCGAGATTCTCGCAAGAGGATGCAAACCCAATGGCGAACTCTGGAAAGTTGGAATAGAAAAACCCGCCGAGAACAAAGACTCCGAGAGAATAGTACAGGAAATCGTTGAGTTGGATAACAGAAGCATCGTGACTTCTGGCAATTACCGAAAATATGTGGAACGTGGAGGCAAACGCTATTCTCACAGCTTGAATCCTAAAACAGGTTATCCTGCGGAAAACAAGTTGCTGAGCGCGACGATAATATGTGATAACACAGCATGGGCCGACTGTCTCGCCTCGATTTGTATGGTGGTGGGATTGGAAAAAGCAATAGAAATTGTTAGTCCAATTCCAAGTATTGGTATTGAGGCGTATTTTATTTATCTGGATGAAAAAGGAGAAGTGAAGACATCTAAACATGGTGAATATGGAACTTGGGTTGAAGAATTTCCAAATTTATTTTATGAAAACAATTAGTATTATTTCACGTTATAATTATGCATTATGCATTTAATGCATTATGAATTAAAAAAGTGTTATTTTTGTTAAATTGTAATTTTATAGTATGAAAAACAGAAACCAAGATATATCGTATTTTCTTTCGTTTTGTATAGAACAATACAAAAATGCTAAAGGTATAGACGGTGCTGATGTCATGAAAAAGTTTTATGATTATGGTGTTCTTGATTATCTTAGCGAAAGTTTTGATGTTTTACATACTCAAAATTATCAATGGATTATAGAAGATATAGACGAATTTATAGATATTAGAAAAAGCGAATATGAAGATATATCACGGTAGCATAGAGGTTGTTAAGACTCCTGAAATAAGAGAATCTAATAGGACTTTGGATTATGGAGCTGGTTTTTATGCGACCACTTCGTATGAACAAGCTATGTTTTGGGTAAAACGAAGACTATTAGAAAAAAGCTTGTCTAAGGGATTTGTTAATGTCTATGAATTTGACAAGAATTATGTTGAAGATATCAAATGTCTTGAATTTGATGTGCCTAATGAGGATTGGGTTGATTTTGTGATGCAAAATCGTACACAGAAAGATTTTAAACATGATTATGATATTGTTTATGGACCTGTTGCAAATGACCGTGTTTATGCAGCTTTCGCATTATATGAAGGAGGTTTGATAAATAAGCAAATCCTTATTTCTGAATTGAAGACATATAAATTGGTAGATCAATATTTGTTTCATACTGAAAAATCATTACAAACTATAAAATTTCAAGAAGCGAAGGAGATAGTGTTATGATAGGTGAAGTAAATCAAGAGAATTTGTACCTCTTTCTGCCATCGAAAGTTAGCGCATTGGCAAGTATGCTTGTCGAATATAAAGGTATGACTATCGTAGATGCTATAAGGAAAATTTATGCTTCAGAACTTTATAGAAAGTTACAGGATGAAAGTAGCAAAATGTGGTATTTAGGTCCGGTTGCTTTGTATGAAGAACTTGAAGAAGAGATGGCATAATCGTTTCTTTTATTTGTTTAGTTTAAATATTACAAAAATCAAAAACAAACAACAATGAATAATAAAGTCAACAGACAACGGACAACGGACAACAGACTTAGGGCATTAGTCTTTAGCCTTTTGTCTTTAGTCATGATAACATCAGCTAACGCCCAGCAGCTTCAATCTTACACAGATACCAACTATAACGATGAGGTTCAGACTGTTCTCCTTCATCCTGTCGGCGACTCTCTCGCAAAGCCAATCATTCATCTCAACGATATGATGGGCAAGCTGCATCTGCAGTTCGACGTCTTTGCCAACGACGCTCCTTATATGTATTACACTTTCATTCATTGTAATAACGACTGGACGCAACAGTCTGACATTCAGCAGATAGAATATCTTAACGGATTTGAATCCGACGACATCGAGAATTATTCATTTTCTTTAAATACTATGGTCGATTATGTTCACTTCGACCTCGTCTTTCCTACAGAAGATATGATACCTAAAATCTCAGGCAATTATCTTCTTATAGTTTTTGAAGATGAACTCACACCGGAAAATATTTATTTCACACGCCGTTTTATGATTGTCGACGACAAAGCTAACTTTAATGTCAACATTCCTCGTTATCCTTTCGACTTGAGTCTCGGCACTAACAAACAGCAGATTGAGTTGACGGTTTCGTATCCTGACATCTTCAATTCTTTGGCTGAGCAATATTCCAATGTCACGATACAGCAAAACGGACGTTGGGATAATGCGGTGATGGGATTGAAACCGACTTACGTCTATCCTGATAATCTTTCATACGAAAATAATGTGAAGACTGTCTTTAACTCTGGTAATCAATATAGAAGAATCAATACAAGTAATCTGAACAATCGTCCTGAGCAGACGAAGACCGTTGTGATGTCGAAGGATTATTATGTCGTTACTTTATATGCTGACCAGAAACGTAACCTGCACGCTTATATCGACGATGAGGATTTGTTTGGCGAGAAGGTGATTTATCTTGAACGCGACGACAGAGCTGCTGCCACAGAAGCAGATTATGTGATGGTAGAATTCTTCCTCGAATGGTTTCCTGTGATGACCGACCAAGACGTCTATGTCATGGGCGCGATAACAGACTGGAACCTTGATGAGAAAAACAAAATGACTTACGATTATGAACGTAAGGGTTACGCTCTCAATCTGTTGCTGAAGCAAGGATATTACGACTATATCTATGCTGTGAAGGAAAGAGGTCAGACCACAGCTGATGTCGGCGTCGTGGCAGGCGATTTTTGGGAGACACAAAACGAATATACAATCTATTTATATCTCTTTGATCCTACGCAGAATTACGACCAGCTGATAGGAGTTAAGACCGTTTTATCACATTAATTTTTATTATGTCGGAAGAGAGAGTCACTTTATTTGCAGAGATTTTGCTGCCATTGCCGATACCTGGCACTTACACCTACCGCATTCCTTTTGAGTTGAATCAGAAGGCGAGGGTGGGACAACGTGCTGTGGTACAGTTCGGTAAGACGAAGATTATGTCGGGACTGATAATATCTCTCACGGAAGAAGTGCCAGATTGTACAAGTATAAAATATCTCCTCGACATACTCGACGACGACCCTGTCGTTAATGAAAACCAGTTGAAGTTATGGCGTTGGATTTCATCGTATTATCTATGTTATCTCGGCGATGTGATGCAGGTCGCTCTTCCTTCTGCACTTAAACTTTCAAGCGAGTCGAAGATTATGTTGTCGGAAGACTTCCAACTCGACAGCATGACGCTGAGCGACAACGAATATCTTATCGTGGAGGCGCTGCAGATACAACCGCAACTCACTATCACAGAAGTAAGTAAGATAATAGGTTGCAAGAAAATAATGCCTCTTGTCAAGACGATGATAGAGAAGAAAATCGTCGTGATGCAGGAAGAGTTACAGCAGAAATACAAGGCGAAATATGAACGATATGTGCGACTTTCGAACACTTATCGTAGCGATGATGCGATGCGAGAGCTGATGGACACTCTTTCAAAACGAGCCTACAAGCAGCTCGAGCTTCTGATGGCGTTTTTTGTACTTGGAGGTTCGGCAGATAACGATGTGCTCGCTTCGGACTTATTAAAAAAAGCTAACGCAACATCTTCAATATTAGCAACTTTAGTCGATAAGGGCGTCTTTGAGTCTTATCAAAAAAGAGTCAGTCGTCTGAAAGAATACGAGGCTTTGACAGACGTCTCGACTATCAATCTCACTGAGAAACAACAAGAAGCCTTTGACAATATACATAAAGGATTTGAAGAAGATAAACCAGTTTTGTTGCATGGCGTAACAGCGAGTGGCAAGACGGAAATCTATATAAAACTGATTCAAGAAGCCATTGACGAAGGAAAGCAAGTCTTGTATCTGCTTCCGGAAATCGCTTTGACAGAACAGATTATCAATAGGTTAAAGAAATATTTTGGCGATAGAGTAGGAGTATATCACTCACGTTACGACAACAATGAACGCGTCGA
Source organism: Bacteroidales bacterium (assembly GCA_045656905.1). Taxonomy (GTDB): domain Bacteria; phylum Bacteroidota; class Bacteroidia; order Bacteroidales; family F082; genus Limimorpha. The sequence continues at coordinate 34,238 of JAZOSA010000086.1, read as the reverse complement.
GATATGGCAACAGGTGATGAATTTTAGAAGTCAACAGTCAACGGACAACGGACAACAGTTATTGACTTCAGAGGTTCAAAAGCCAAAATCCAAAAGCCTTAGTTCAAAATACCAAATCATCATCGGCTCGCGTTCGGCGGTATTCTTACCATTTACTGACTTAGGACTGATTATCGTCGATGAGGAACACGACAGCTCGTTCAAGCAGATAGACCCAGCGCCGCGTTATTCGGCTCGCGACCTCGCCGCTCTTATGTCTAAGATGTTCCACGCTCGCCTTCTGTTGGGCTCGGCGACGCCGTCATTCGAATCGTATTACAACGCCCGACAGAATAAATATCATCTCGTCACATTGTCGGAACGCTACGGCGGCGTCGAGATGCCGGAGATAATCGTCAACGACCTCAGAGTCGAGACACGTCGTAAGACGCTGCAAGCCAACTTCGGCAGCGCGCTCATCGAGGCGATGAACAAGACACTCGAGGAGAAAAACCAAGTCATCTTGTTCCAGAACCGACGCGGATTTTCTTTAAGAATAGAATGCGAACATTGTAACTATATCCCTCAGTGTATCAACTGCGACGTCAGTCTGATATACCATAAAAACCAGAACATACTGAAGTGCCACTACTGCGGCTATACGACCAGCGTGCCGACAGAATGCCCGTCATGCCGCAGCACAGACCTCAAGATGCACGGCTTCGGAACGGAACGCATCGAAGACGACCTGAAGGTAATCTTCCCTGACGCTAACAGCGCACGCCTCGACCTTGATACGACACGCACGAAAAACAGCTATCAGTTTATTCTGGAACAATTTCAAAATAAAGAGACTAACATCCTCGTCGGAACACAGATGGTGACCAAAGGTCTCGACTTCGACTCGGTGAAAGTCGTCGGCATCCTCAACGCTGATAACATGCTGACATTCCCCGACTTCCGCGCGTACGAACGCAGCTTCCAGCTGATGGAACAGGTGAGCGGCCGCGCCGGAAGAAAAGGCGACAAAGGCAAGGTCATAATACAGACATACCAACCCCAACATCCGGTGATACTCAATGTGATGACTCATGATTATGTGAAGTTTTACGAAGAACAGATGCCGATACGACGTCAGTTTAACTATCCGCCTTACTCGCGACTCGTCATGGTCAGACTTAAAGATGTTGATGAGCAGAAACTCAATAAGGCGGCTAACGAACTCGCTAAGATTTTCCGTCAGGTGTTCAGAGAAAATCTCCTCGGACCGGAATATCCTGTCGTTTCGAGAGTGAAGAATCAGTATATCAAACAGATGCTGATAAAAATCAATAAAGACCTTAACTCAACGAAAGTCAAGGAGTTTATCAATAAGACCATAGAAGACTTCAAGCATAACAACGATTTCAAGTCGGTGAAGATACAGATTGATGTGGACCCGAATTAAGTTGCTGAGTCAATAAGTCAATAAGTTGGTTCTTAGTTCAAAAGCCTTAGTTCTTAGTTCAAAAAAATCTGTTGTCTGTTGTCTGTTGTCCGTAGACTTTTACTATCTTTGCATATTTATTTTTATATATAAATATGAACCTGAAACATAGTGCTTATCAATATCTTACTATGTTTTTGAAATATACTCTATGGGACAAATGTCAAGAAGAAAACAACTCGAAGCGATTCTTTCAGAAAAGATAGTGGTTTTAGACGGTGCTTTCGGCACTGAGATTCAGAGAATGGACAACACATTGTTGTCGCCTTACGAACCTTTAAATGCGACAAACAGCGAACTCGTCAAGAGGGTGCATCGCTCGTATGTGGAAGCAGGTTCTGATGTCATTTCAACTAACTCTTTCAACTGTTCTTATCTCGAACTTTTGAAGCATGGTTTTTCAAAAGAAGAGATAGACAATCTCAATGTGTTGGCAGCCAAGAATGCTAAGGAAGTCGCTGCTGAATATAATCGCGACGTCTTTGTTGCAGGTTCCGTCGGTCCTACATCGCAGTCGTTGTCGTTGAGAACCATAGAATTCGATGAGATGGCAGATTCTTACAAAGCACAAATCTCGTCACTTATCAAAGGCGGTGTCGACTTGGTTTTAGTCGAGACATGCTTCGATGCGAAGAACATAAGAGCTGCTGTCTACGCTTATCTCGCTTCACTTTCAGACTTGAATCTCACCACAGACGACGTTCCGTTGATGGTTTCTGTCACACTCACAGAACAAGGCAATCTCTTGTCGGGACATACCGTCGACATCGTATGGCAGATGATAAAACACGCTAAGCCATTGTCGTTCGGCTTGAACTGCGGATTCGGTTTTGAGAGAGCAGCCGAGTTGGTGATGAAACTTCAAGACATTCCAACCAATGTGTCGCTTTATCCTAATGCCGGACTTCCTGACCTCGACGGAAGATATACAGAGTCGTGCGCCGACTTCAACAGAAGGGCTAACGTCCTCGCAACAGAAGGTCGCATAAACCTCATCGGCGGTTGCTGCGGCACAACACCAGAACATATTCAAACGATAAAAAATGCAGTCGAAGGAATAGCTCCAAGACTTATCCCTCAACAAGAAATACATAAGAAATTTAGCGTCATCGGCGAGAGATGTAATGTCGCAGGTTCTAAGAAATTTAGAGAACTTGTCAATGAAAACCTACAAGACGCAGTGTCTATCGCAGTGTCGCAAGTGGAATCAAAAGCTGATGTCCTCGACGTTTGCTTCGACCATCCCGACATCGACGCTTCCATGATAAAAGACTTCATCGAGCTGTTGTCGGCATCATCAGTGGCATTCACCCCAACGATGATCGACTCATCTGACTTCGACACTTTGGTACTCGGCGTGAAGAGTTCGATGGTGAAACCTATCGTCAACTCAATATCTTTGAAAGAAGGCGAGACAGAATTCCTCAGAAGAGCGACAGAGTTCTTCCGCCTCGGAACGAAAATCATCTTGATGCTCGCTGACGAACAAGGTCAAGCTGATACTTACGAAAGAAAAATCGAGATTGCAGATAGAATCGTTAAGCTGGCAAAATCTGTCGGTTTTGATGTCGACGATATTCTCATCGACCCTAACGTATTGACAATCTGCACTGGAATCGAGATACACAGATATTACGGCAGAGATTATATCCTTGCCACACGTTGGATAAACCAGAATTTAGGAACACATGTCACAGGTGGCGTAAGTAATCTTTCATTCGCTTTCAGAGGCAACACCGCCGTGAGAAACCTCTTGAATTCAGTCTTCGTACATCTCGCAAAAAGAGAAGGATTAGATTATGTAATCATAAATCCTAATGCGATAATCGCTGAAGAAAATATTGAACCAGAAGCATTTGAAGCAGCGAGATTAGCCATCGAAGGAGAAAGCGACGGCTCCGACTTGATAAAATTTGTTTCTAAAGAAGTCGAAGTTAAGAAAGAGAAGAAAGAACTGACCACAGAAGAGAAACTTTCTGACGCTGTCGCTAGCGGCAACTCAGTGAAAGCTGCTGAGCTTACGAAACTCGTCTTGTTGGAAGGCGGCACATTCCAAGGCGTCGTCAACGACATCTTGATGCCAGCGATGACATCATTAGGACAGCGTTTTGAAGAAGGCAAAGTGTTCCTTCCATCATTGGTAAAAGCAGCCTCTGCTATGAACGCAGCGATGGATGTCTTGAACGAAACCGTCACATTCTCAGATTCTTCAAAGAAAAAAGTCACGCTTGCTACAGTATATGGCGACGTTCATGATATAGGTAAAAATATTGTCGGAACAGTGTTGAAGAGTTCAGGTTTTGAGGTGGAAGACCTCGGCATCCAAGTGCCAGCAGAAAAAATCGTTGAGTCGGCAAAGACATCGCAGGCAGTATGTTTGAGCGGTCTCATCACACCATCGCTCACTCAGATGATAAAAGTGCTGGAACAACTCAACGAGGCTGGTTTGTCGATACCAGTCATCGTCGGCGGCGCGGCAACATCGAAACTTCATACAGCATTGAAGATGGCGCCTGTATATAACGGACCAGTGGCAAAGGCAACGACAGCGATAGATACCGTCAACCTCGTCAACAGACTCAGCGACCATCAGGCATGCCTGAGCTTGTACGAAGAACAAGAGGCGATACGCCGTCAAAAGACAGAGAATCTGTCACTTGAAGATTACGAGACATTAGAGATAAAAGCACATAGCTACGAACCATACAGACCAAATACAGAAGGAATCTTCACTATTAACCCAATGATTGAAGAAGTGTTGCCATTCATCGACTGGAACTATTTCTTCTTCTCATTGCAGTTCTATGGAAAATATCCAGAGATATTGGATAACAACGCAGAAGCATGTCAGGTGTTTGAACACGCAAGCAGCGTCTTGGCGAATATCATCGCGAACAAGAGTCTTTCTATTGAAGCGCGATTCGGCGTGGTGAAAGCAAATAACTTAGGCGACGATGTTATCAGATTATCAGACGGAACAAAGAGCATCGACCTTCCGATGTTGAGACGTCAGACCAAGATGCAAGACAGCGTTTCTTTAGCAGACGCTGTCGGACGTAACGATTATCTTGGCGTATTCGCTTTGTCGGCAGGCATAGGATTGTCGAAACTGATGTCAGAGGCAGCGACTCCATACGACGCCTTGATTATCAAACTTCTCGCCGACAGACTCACCGAAGCGACAGGCGAATATCTACATTATATAATACGCTCAGATTATTGGGGATTCGATAAATCACCATTCTCATTCGATGAAAAACAATACCAAGGAAGAAGAATGTGCTTCGGTTATCCAGCATGTCCTGACCATTCCTTGAAACAACGCGTATTCGACTTCTTGGAAGTTGAGCAACACACAAATATGCGTCTTACAGACAGTTATATGATTACTCCAGAAGAGTCGTTGTGCGGATTGATAACATCAAGAGGAGGTTACTTCTCAGTCGGTCGCGTTGATGAGAAACAACTTGAGCATTATTCAAAATACGCAGGATTATCTGTAGAAAAATTAAAAGAGTTATTACCTAACAATATTTGATATTTAAGATGAAAGTCATTGATATTTATAATTCTCTGCAAAACACAGGAAAGAAAGGTTTTTCGATAGAGATATTGCCTCCAGTGAAAGGCACGAGTTTGGACGATATCGAAAAGTCGTTGCTTCCTATCATACCGTTGAATCCGCAGTTTATAAACATCACCTTTCATGCTCCGGTGAGGAAGTTCGTTAGTAACGACAACGGCACTACTTTAGTGGAGTCGCATCCAAGGACAGCGACAGCTGCCGTGGCGGGTGCGCTTAAAAGGAGAACAGGAATAGAAGTCGTGCCTCATCTGGCATCGGCAGCTTATACCAAACTGCAACTTGAAGACTTCGTCATCGACTTCTCATACGAAGACCTCGACAATATCTTCGTGATACGCTCCGACAAAGACCCTCTCGACTCCAGATTCAGAGTGAATCCTTTCGGACATAGCAACGCAGAAGGCTTGGTAGAGCAGATTGCAAATCTTTCAAAAGGAATATATCACGATAAATTCGTCAAAGACCCAACACCATTGAATTTCTGTCTCGGCGTGGCGGCATATCCTGAAAAACATCAGGAAGCGACATCATTGGAAGAGGACATAAAATATCTTAAACAGAAAGTCGATAAAGGCGCATCATACATAGTGACGCAGATGTTCTTCGACAACGAGAAGTTTTATTCTTTCATTGATAAATGTAATGAAATGGGAATCAACGTGCCTATCATTCCTGCGCTGAAACCATTATCGCTGGCATCACACTTGGTGTCGTTGCCTAATACATTCAGCATAAGCATGCCGAAAGAACTGGAACAAGCGATAAGCAAAGTCGCTGACGACAAAGACGCTGTGAAGAAAGTCGGAATGGAATGGTGCTTGAGACAAACTGAAGACTTGCTGCGACAAGGATTCCCTCTCATTCATTATTTTACAATGGGAAGAATGCACGACTTAGCAGAGAATTTGCCGAAGATATTTTAATGGCAATGAGCTCATAACGGAAAAGTTCTTAGTTCTTGGTTCTTAGTTTTTAGCTCTTAGCTCAATAAGTGGCATAAATTTTGTATTTTCCTCAACCCTCTAATAACAATTTATTAATAGAATATTTATCAACATTTTATGAAAAAAATAACATCATTGTTTTTACTTCTTACCTTATTGATATCATCATATAACGTTTTTGCAACAGAAGTAGAATCACATACAGAACCTGAGATTAAAGGTAAAGTTATTGATATAGAGACTGATGGTCCGCTGGAATATGCTACCGTCAGTCTTTTTAATTCCCAAGACTCTACACTTGTGACCGGTGTTATCACAGATATGAAAGGTGCGTTTTCACTTAAGACGAAGCCTGGTAAATATTATGTCGTGATACAGTTTATGGGTTATGAACCTAAGACCATAAACATCAACCTTAAAGACAAGACTGACCTTGGAAATATAGTGATGCGTCCCGACTCTGCATTGCTTGAAGAAGTGGAAGTCGTGGCTGAGAAAAGCACCATGTCGATGACTCTCGACAAGCGAGTCTTTAACGTGGGCAAGGACGTGAGCAGCACTGCTGGCAATGCGATAGAAGTTCTCGATAACATTCCTTCTGTCAATGTCGACGTTGAAGGTAATGTTAGTTTACGTGGCGATAGCGGCGTACAGATTCTCGTCGATGGCAAGGTCTCCGGTCTCGCCGGAACAAGCACTCAAGATGCACTCCGCAGTCTTCAGGCTGATATGATTGAAAAGATTGAAGTCGTGACAAACCCTTCAGTGCGTTACGATGCAGAAGGTACTGCTGGTATCATCAATATCGTTCTTAAGAAAGATAAACGTAAGGGATTCAACGCTTCCGTCGACCTCCGCGGCGGTTTTCCAGTACAATGGGGCGAGAAATTCTTTAAGGAAGACTTCCCATTCCAGACAGGCGTGGGCGCAAGTCTTAACTATAGATTCAAGAAATTCAATGTCTTCGCCAACTACGGATTCAACTATCGCGACGACATCAGCGACGGTTACACAATGACAGAATATTACGAAGATTGTCTCTATGACCCAGCACTCAAAAATCATGACGACGCGACACAGATAACAGAACAGTTTTCTTATCGCAACAGGAATAGAAAAGGTCATAACATCCGCGGCGGCTTCGACTATTATATCACAGATGACGACATACTCACTTTCAGTGCGATGTATCGCCAGTCAAAAGGTCATAACACTCCAAGCGTGACTTATGTCGACAACTTCCCATTCCAAGGTCTGCAGAATTTCTCAAGACGTACCGAGGATTGGTTCAACGACAGACCAATGATGGAGTACACTCTTTCTTACGACAAATACTTCGGAACAAAAGACAATTCACTCAAAGCATCAGTGCGTTACTTCACAAATTCTGATACTGAATGGTCAGACATCATCGACGCTGAGTTCTTGACACAAGAAGATATGGACCTCAATATCCCTTCATTCAGTCTTAATCAGTACACACATGCGCAAGAAAACCAGCATAATATCCAGGCAACTGTCGACTTCGTTCATCATTATGGTTTATCCGTTGTTGAATTCGGTGGTAAATATACCAATCAGATAATAAATAATAAATTGCTTGTGACTGAAAACGATGTGCTTCTCCCTGATTACACTCACGATTTCGATTATAATCAACAAGTTGCAGCTCTTTATGCTAGTTACGGAAGAGAGTTCGGACGTTTCTCAGGACAAATTGGTCTTCGTTCTGAGTTCACTCTCATCGACACATATTTTAAAGATAAAGACGAAAGAAACGATCAGAAATATCTCAACATCTTCCCAACAGGTCACTTGAATTATTCATTGACAGAAGTGGATCAGATTCAGGCAAGTTACGCACGTCGTATCCGTCGTCCTTGGTATCATCAGATGGCGCCATTCCATTCTTTTAATGACGACCGTAACATCAGAACTGGTAACCCAGCCTTGAAACCTACATTTACCGATAGTTACGAGATTTCATATCTTCGTTTCTGGGATAAAGGTAATATCAACTTCACAGCATATTATCGTCACAGCACTGACGTGACACGTCATTTCACTACTGTTATCGGTGATGTTTCTTACAGCCGTCCAGAGAACTTCGGTATCAGCGACGACTACGGTCTCGAACTCGTCGGTTCATTGGATATCACAAAATGGTTTAACCTCAACGGAAGCATCAACTTCTTCAAGTCGAACACCGTCGGTGACTGGAACGGAAGACATTATGTGACAGATTCATATAACACATTCGCACGTCTCGTCGCTAAGTTCAGAGTGAAGAAAGTGTGCGACTTCCAGCTCACTGGACGTTATATGGGACCTCGTGAAGAACCTCTCGGCTACCGCGATGCAAACTATTGGTGCGACTTCGCTGCGTCACGCGATATCTTGAATAAGAATGCTACCATCTCCCTTAACATACGCGACGTCTTCGGCAGCAGACAACACGGCGGCGAGTCATGGGGCGACAACTTCTGGCAATACAGCGAAAGCACTTGGAGCACTACATCAGTGACTATCAATTTCAACTATCGCATCAACCAACAGCAGAAGAGAAGAATGCCACAGTCATCAGGCGGCGATGACGCTTATGAAGGCGGCGAAGGAATGGAAATGGGATATTAAAAAAACAGGGCGAAATTTTCGCCCTGTTTTTTTTAATATCCCTTAATTATTCAATCACGATTTCGTCGCAGAATATCCATCCTGGTTCGCCAGCACCGACGTGCCAGTCAGGACAAGCGTCGATTTTCTTTGCAACCATCTTGATGTATCTTGCAGATAATTTCTTGTCGAAAGAGAACTCGTGAAGAACAGGCTCTTCTGTCTCTTGTGAGATGGTGTTGTTCATAACACCAATCGACTTGAAGTTCTTACCGTCGTTAGATACGAAGAACTCGACTTGTTTTGGCATGAAAATCCATGACTTCTGGTCTTGCAAGAAGCTACCTGCCAATCTGTTGATTTCTTGTACTTCGCTTAAGTCGACAGTAGCGACCAAGTCGACGCCATGATAACCTTGCCATGTGCCTACGCGGAAGTTGTTGCTGCCTCTTTGATAGTCGATGAGCGCGATGTCGCCGCCTGCTTCATATTGTGAGTTGTATCTGTTTTCGATTTTTATTGTTCTTCCAGCAGCGATTTTCTTGAAGTTGCCTTCAACGACATTGCTCTTCTTACCGTCTTTAACAGCAACTACCATCACGTCAGAACTTTGGTCGATTACGAATGGTTCTGTGTATAATGTGCTGTTTTCATCAGGAGTGCTGCCGTCTGTTGTGTAATACATCTTGACGTCAGAGTCTAAATGACTTAACTCAACATTTAATGTTTCAAAGAAAACATCAGAAGCGACTTTGATGATAGGTGCTGTCACGATGATAGGACCTTCAATCTTTTGTGTAGGACAATTTTCAGCTTCTGTAGCCCATGTTGACTTACGGTTGTTTGTCATTATGAATTCTAACTTGCCGCCGTTATGAACTTCGTCGAAGTAGATGTAACTGCGGTTCAAAGGTTTTCCGTTAAGTTTTACAGATTCGATATAACGATTTTCTCTTGATAGATTCTTTGCTGTGACGGTGAAAGTCTTGCCGTTTTCAAGGTTGACAATCATTTCGTCGAAGTGAGGCACGCCGATTACGTAATAACCGCTTGCTGGTGTGACAGGATAGAATCCCAATGCGCTCATAACATACCATGCCGACATCTGACCGCAGTCTTCGTTGCCGCATAAACCATCAGCTTGGTCTGTATATAATTCGTACATGATTTTGTTGACGAACTTCTGTGTCTGAGAAGGTTTGCCTAAATAATTGTAAAGGTAAGCCATGTGATGACTAGGTTCGTTGCCGTGAGCATATTGACCGATGAGACCGGTGATGTCGGATTGTACGCGGCCTGTCAATTCAGATGAAGAATTGAAGAGTTCGTTGAGTTTTCTTGTGTAAGCTGTTGTTCCGCCCATCATCTCGATGTGAGTGTTGATGTCTTGTGGAACGAAGAAGTTATATTGCCAAGTGTTAGCTTCTGTGAGCATGAAGTTGACTTGTGTTGGGTCGAAAGGTGTTACGAAGCAACCGTTTCTCTTTCCGCGGAAGAACTTATCTGTAGGTTCGTATAAGTTTTTGTAATATTGAGCTCTTTGATAGAATTCGTCAGCGAGTTCTTTTTTGCCGAGAGCTTCTGCGAGACGAGCGATGCACCAGTCGTCATAAGCATATTCGAGGGTTTTTGATACAGATTCGCCTTCGCAGTTGGCAGGAATGAAGCCATATTCTTTGTAGCAGCTCAAACCGAACTGGTCTTCGCGAGCTGTCTTAACCATTGCTTCCAAAGCCTTTTCATAGTCGATGCCTTCGAGTCCGCAGAAATAAGCGTCAGCGATGACAGGAATGGCGTGGTAGCCAATCATGCAGTTTGTCTCGTTAGCGGCGAGTTCCCATACAGGAAGAAGACCGCCAGTTTCGTAGTTATTAATAAAGGTGTTGATGATGTCGACGCTGCGTTCTCTTTGGATGAGAGTGAGCAAAGGATGTTCGGTTCTGAATGTATCCCATAAAGAGAAGACAGTGTAACGAGGTCTGTCGCTTTGATAGACTTTCTTGTCGTGAGCGCGGTAGCGACCGTCGACGTCAGAGTAGAGGTTAGGCACTACGAAGCAGTGATATAAAGAAGTGTAGAAAATATCTTTGTCTTCTTCATTAACGACAGTGTTGATTTGTATGCGGTTCAACTCATCGTTCCATTGTTGGTAAGTCTTTGTGGCTAAAGCATCGAAGTCGAAGTCGTTGAGTTCATTGGCGAGGTTTTTCTTTGCGCCTTCAACATCAACTGCAGAAGTAGCGACGCGCATCACGATAGGGTTGCCGTCTGTAGCGTCGAAGTCGAGCCATGCCTGAAGGTCTTTGCCTTCGGCGTGTTTCATATTAGGATTTTCAATATTGTCGGAACAAATTCCATATCCAGTGAAAGGTTTTGAGAATTCAGCATAGAAATAAAGGTATTGGTCTTTAGCCCATTGACCTGTACGACGGAAGCCGCTGATGGCATTGTCGCTTTCTATTGTGATGAAAGACTCGTATATTGTTTCAGCTGAAGTGTTTGACTCTTGAAGTTCTATGATGATATGAGCGTCGTTGGTTTGAGGGAAAGTGTAGCGTTGCATAGCGACGCGTTCGCCGGCTGTAAGTTCCACCTTGATATTATAGTCGTTGAGGATGACTGAATAATAACCGGCTTTTGCCGTCTCGTTTTCATGTTTGAAAGAAGAACTATATTCTTTAGAGTTGAAAGATGTTTTTCCTGTGATAGGAGAGAAGCGGAAGTCACCATAGTCGTTGCAGCCTGTGCCAGTGAGGTGGGTGAGACTGAAACCAAGTATTGTGCTGTCGGAGATATGGTATCCGGAACAACCGTCCCAAGAGTCCATACGAGTGTCTGGACTGTTTTGTATCATTCCGAAAGGAGCAACGGCACCAGGGTAAGTATGACCATGACCGCCAGTTCCGACAAACGGATTCACATACTGAGCTAAATCTTGTTTCTCATTTTTTTGTGTAGAACATGAGAAAAACAGGAAACTAATCGCGATAATTAATAAGGTGATTCTTTTCATTTTAATAATTAATTATGGTGTAATTTTTAATTCAATAAATATTCCGTAAAAATACTTATTTATTTGTTATCCTGCAAGATTTACTTTAACTGAAAATTAATTTTAAAAAAAGTGTTTTTTTACCCCATAACTTGTAATTTTTATTATATTTGCAGACTGAAAAGTAGAATCAAATTAATTTAATTACTTAACTTAATAATTTTAACAATGAAAAAAGTTCTTTTACTTTCTTTAGGTCTCGTTATGGGACTTGGTGCTTTTGCACAACAAGCAGTAGTTAAGTCATTACCTGCTCCTGTTAAAGCAACTGTAGAGAAAAAAGCTCTCGGTACAGATGTTGTTGAAGGAACAGTTAATTTCGTAACTAGAGGTACACAAAGTGTTGTTACAAATGAAGGCGAATTGTACTTAGAAGCTGAAGCATTTTACACAACATACGACTTACAATCAAATAGCTTCGTTGCTAACCGTATGTATCAATTAAAAGACGGTTCAGTTGCAGTTACAGCAACAATGTCATCAGAAGAATTTGATGCTTCATTCCCAGATCGTGGTACAGGTTACAACTTTACAAAAGGTGGTATGATGGATTCATGGGGTGATGTTCCAGCTTCACGTATTGAAGAAGTCAGAACAGGTTGGCCTTCAATCGCTCCTTACGGTGCAGAAGGTGAAATCCTTGTTAGCCACGGACACGAAAATGGTCTTTGCTACTACATCAGAGAAAAAGCTGGTGAAGGCGAATGGGACGGTCCACACGCTATTCCAAACCCAACAATGGCTGAATTCACAGACCTTACAGAAGAATTACAATTATCATGGCCAAGAATTGCAACAACAGGTGAAAACAATGATGTTCTCCACATCTTTGCAGCTGGTCAAGGTGAAGAAAACCTCGCTCAATTCTACGTACGTTCAACAGACCTCGAAAACTGGGAAGTAAAATATGCTCCAGTTCAAGAGAACAATTTACACCTCGTCAACATTGGTGAAGCTTATAGCTACTATGCTGGTGACGACTACGCTGTATCAACAAATGGCGACAGAATCGCTGTTGTTTACTGTTCAGGTTGGACAACAAACGTTTACTGCTATGAATCAAGCGACGCTGGTTTAACATGGGAAAGCAGATTAGTATGGGAAAGCCCTATCCACGGTTTAAACTGGGAAACAGATGAAGAATCACTTATTTCAAAATGTTATGGTCCTGTTCACGCAGCTGTAGCAATCGGTCAAGATGGTGTTACTCACATCGCTCTTTCAGTTGGTATGTACGAACGTTCAAACTTAACAGGTTCATATAGCATCTATATGGGTATGGCTACAGACGGTATCGCTTACTGGAACGACACAACAGCTTACGGCTTCACATTGTCAGGTAATGATACAATCTACAACACAACTCCTAACCAACTCCTCTCTCCACAAGACGACAGCCTCAAACACGCTTTGAGATTATGGTGGGATGACTTAAGCAATCCAGGTTACATTGTTATGGACCTCACTAACTTCTGTGGTTGGATGCCTCCACATGCAGAAGAAGGTTTCGGCGCATTTGACTTCAACTACCAATACACAGGTAACATTAAAGAAGGTGAAGCTGGTGACTATATGTCAAAATTCGGTCTCTCAGCATACCCAGCAATCGCAGTTGACCCAGCAGGTAACTTGGCAGTTGCATGGTGCTCTCCAGACTTAAACCGTGAATTGTATGCTAGCATGTATTATATGAGAACTATCTTCGTTAAAGAAAAACCAGCTGATGTTCCTTACTGGTTCCAAGTAAACAACCATGGTACAAGCTTATACCAAGACTTTATTCACATGGGCGACGAAGCAACAAACATCTCAGGTGTTAGCGTATCAGCAAACGAAGGTGAATTCTGGTTCTCATGCTTGTCAGACGATACTCCAGGTTTCGCTACAGGTAACCTAACATCTCAAGCACAAGTCAACACAGGTATCATCAACGTATTCAAATACACTCCAGCAGGTTCAACAGAAGCTATCGGTGAAAACGAAGCAATCGATGTTGTTTACAATATCTTCCCTAACCCAGCTTCAGAATTCATCAGCATCAGCTCATCAATGGATGCAGACGCAACAGTTACATTCACAAATATCGCTGGTCAAACAGTTAAAGTTGTTAACCACAACTTAACAACAGGCGACAACACAATCGCTATCAACGATCTTACAAGCGGTGTTTACTTCTGCACAGTAACAGCTAATGGCTACAGCCACACATCAAAAGTTGTTGTTAAATAATAGAAGATAACACTTCTTTATAAAAAGAGAGCGGTCAGTTTTGATCGCTCTTTTTTTTGACTTTTGACTTTTGACCATTGACTATTGACTGTTGATTTTGATTGAATTATTTAAAATTGTCGATAAAGCGGTTTTAAATCGTATGAGAGGCGTTTTGCTGGTATTTGTATAAATCTTTGGATTGATATAAATATGTCTTAAAACGGTTGTTTTTGTCCTTGTGGTGTTCTTTTAAAGAGAGAAATAAATGTAAGATAAGACGACGCTATATTAGTTAGGAGTTAGGAGTTAGGAGTTGTAGAGACGTCACCCCTGTGGCGTCTTGACGGATTCCTGGAATTAACGGAATTCTGGATTCCTAGGGTGTTGTTTGGTTTTAACCGCCGCCATTGCGTTAGGGATTGGAGCGGCATCCTTTGCGAGCGTTTCGGGAACAAGATTTGGAGACGGGGACGGGGCGAGGTCACTGAGCTTGTCGAAGTGCCGAACCCATATTTTGAGTGAGCGAGGCAGGAATATAGCGAGCAAAGATATAGCGGAAAGCCCGACGCGAAGCGGAACGCCCAAAAATCAATTCATAATTCATAATGCATAATTCATAATTAGAAGTTGGCTGTCAATAGTCAGAGTCAGAGTCAGAGTCAGAGTCAGAGTCAGAGTCAAAAAAAAAGACAGCCTTTATAAAGCTGTCTTTTTTTTTATCGTACCAAGAACTTGGGAATTACTTTTCACCTTTACGTGTTGAGTAAGTGATACGGAAAGCACCGCATTTACGGAGTTCTTGTTTAACATCGGTGATGAGACCCATTCTTACTTCTTCATGACATTTCAATGAAGTTGTGAGGAGAGGGCGATCAGCCTCGCTACGAGCCAAACGTTCGCTTTCGATGAAAGGAATAACGTCTGTTATTTTAGCGAATTGGTCGTTGAGCTGAATACGAGACTCTGTACCATAAGTTTTAGCGTTGGTAGGAGGTCCGATGTAGATATAGCTAACTAAAGATTTCTTTTCTAATTTTTGAATTTCAGTTGCTTCTGGTAATTTCATTTTTACCTTCAATGATACTTCACGCATAGATGTTGTAACCATGAAGAAGAATATCAACATGAAGATAATGTCAGGCATAGAACCGGTACTCATTGCCGGAACTTCCTTAGCTTCGTCTGATCTATATTTTGATGCCATAATAATAATCTCCTATGTTATTTAATTTCTTCTGGTTCAGCTTCTGAGATACGGACAGGGACGGCTTTGTTGATAGCGTCGATTTTGTCTTTATCTGTTAAGTCTGCGTAATGTTCACCAAAGTACTTCAATGACATTTCGTCTTTCATTTCATTGAAGGCTCTTGCCAATTCATTCTGAACGCTGATATACATAAGGTAAGAAGTACCGCGGTCATTTTTAAGTGATACGACACCTTTGCTGAGCATAACATTGCCGATGAGTTCGATTTCTTTTGTTTCGACTTCAGGAGCTGATTCATCGCCTGGTTTAGGGATGATGAAATCTTTTGTCATGTCTTTTAAAGTAGCTACATCACCTGGTTTGCCGTTGACTAACAACTTATCGTATTTGTTAATCATGACGTTCATAATGTTTCTTTCTTTAACTTTGACATCCATTTCTGGATTTTCAATTGGTGGAGGAAGACGACGGGTAATACCTGTGTCTGTATCCATAGTTGTAGTAACTAGGAAGAATACCAACAGCAAAAAAGAGATATCGGCCATTGAACCTGCATTGAGATCCGGTACTTTCTTTTTTTGTCTAGCCATATTCTTAATTAGTTAAAGAGTTTATAAACTGCTGAGCCTATTGCTACTACGAATGTTCCACCAAGAACGATGTATACGAACATCATTAAGAAGTCGCATACTGCTTCTGCGCTTGCTGTAACATTCATTGATTCTAAATATTCTTGACTTAAAGTTGCACCTGGAGATGCGATATAAGCGATTAAAGCTACTACTGCGAATGCGCCTAAAGCGATAGCGATTTTTTTGACGCTGCCAGGATTAACAATAACTCCATAGATAGGAGAGAAGAGAATAGCTAAAACGAGTAATATGACGAGTGCATATGTCATATACATTTGGAGGTCGGCGCTTGCTTCACCCATGAATGCGCAAATCGCAAGGAGTACGACTATAACGCTCATGACACCCCAAAGCCCGTATTTACATATCTTTAATAATTTATTGTCCATTGTTAACTGTTTTTGATGTTAACGAAAATTAGTTTTTCTTTGAATATTCGTTTAAGATGTCCATGAAAGTGATTGTGCTGTCTTCCATGTCGTTTAAGATACCTTCAATTTTGTTGAGGATGAAGTTGTAAGCAACTTGGAGGATCATAGCTGTGATCAAACCGAAAACTGTTGTTAACAAAGCAACTTTCATACCTGATGCAACGATAGTAGGGCTGATGTCACCAGCTGCTGCGATAGCGTCGAAAGCTTGAACCATACCGATAACTGTACCGAAGAAACCTAAGTTAGGTCCTAAAGCGATACATAATGTAATCCAGCTTGTGCCGCTTGATAAGTTACCATTCATAACTGAACCGTAAGAAATCATAGCTTTTTCAACTTCGTCAAGACCATCGTTGAAACGCATTAAACCTTGGTAGAAAATGCTTGCGACAGGACCGCGTGTGTTACGGCAGACTTCCTTAGCTTTTTCAACGCCACCATTGTTCAAAGCTGTTTCTAATTCAGCAAGTAATTTCTTTGTGTTAGATGTGCTTAATGTTAAGTAAATAATTCTTTCGATTGAAAGAGCTAAACCGAGAACTAAACAGATGAGAACGAGTGTCATGAAACCCCAACCACCGTCGATGTATTGTTTCTTAAGAACTTCGTGGAATGTTGGTTCTGCTTCTTCTTCAGCGATTGTTGTTGTTTCTACAACTTCTTCAACTGGAGCAGCTTCTTCTGCTGGAGCAGCAGCTTCTTCTGCAACTTGTTCTGTAGCTTCAGCAGCTACTTGCTCTGTTTGTGGTGTGTTTTCTTCTTGTTGTGCAAGAACTGAATTGCTGATACCGAATGTAATAAAACCAGCAATTGTAAGTAAAGCAATTAATTTTTTCATGATTAAAAATGTTGATTACTACTTTTTGATTTTGTTTGTTTACTATTTAAATTTAACTTAATTTAATTCATTTCTAGCTTTGCGGAGAGAGCGGGATTCGAACCCGCGATACCCTTTTGGAGTATACACACTTTCCAGGCGTGCTCCTTAAACCACTCGGACATCTCTCCTTTCTCAAAGTCCATAAAAGACTCGCCAAAGTTACACATTTTTTCTTTAAAAAATGAAAATATTTTAAATATATGTATACTTTTTTTGAACCCTGAATTCTGAACCTAGAACTCTGAACTCTGACACTGACTATTGACTTAGTAACTTGGTAACTTATCAACTCAGCAACTCTATAAAGTAATCTCTCCTCGGATAGGTATCTGAAGAAGTTCTTTGATTTTTTCTGTTGAATAACCTTCTCCTAAGAGATACATTAACTTAGCGATAGCGGATTCTGTGGTGATGTCGTGACCGCTGACAACGCCGATTCTGTTTAAGTCTAAACTTGTCTCATAACGTCCCATTTCAACAGATCCTGATTTACATTGTGTTACGTTGTAGATGATAAGTCCTCTGTCGATGGCGTCCTTTAATTCTTCAATGAACCATGATGCTGTAGGTGCATTGCCAGAACCGTAAGTCTCGATGATTACGCCTTTTAAATTAGGTGTGCTCAATATGTGATGGACGAGTTCTTTTGTTATTCCTGGGAATAATTTCAAGATGGCGACGTTGTTATTTAACTTTGTGTGTAGCTTTAATTTCTTGAAACTAGGTTTTGCAATATACTCCTTATTATATTTGATGCGTACGCCGACGTCGGCCAATGAAGGATAGTTTCCAGAAACGAAAGCGTTGAAGTGCTCGGCATTGTGCTTTGTTGTTCTGTTGCCTCTTAGTAACTGATTTTCAAAGAAGATAGTCACTTCGGGAACTTTAGCAGTGTCTTCGTCTTTAGCGGCTGCAATCTCAATAGCGGCGATGATGTTTTCTCTGCCGTCGCTTCTAACCATACCCATAGGTAACTGAGAACCAGTGAATACCACAGGTTTGTTGAGGTTTTCTAACATAAAACTCAATGCTGATGCTGTGTATGCCATAGTGTCGGAACCGTGCAATACGACAAATCCATCGTATTTTTCATAGCAGCTCTCGATTTTCTGTGCCAATGTTACCCAGAAATCAGGAGTCATATTTGAAGAATCTATCAGATTGTCAAAGGCATAGAAGTCTAACTGATAATCCAAGTTTCTTAATACAGGCAAGTGGTCGTATAGATTGTCAAAATCGAATGGAACCAAACTGCCAGTCTGTGGATCTTGCATCATACCGATGGTGCCTCCGGTATAAAGTATTAATATTGATGTTTTTTCTCCTGACATAACCTGATGTTTTATGTTATAAGTTAAATAATTTTCTTGCGTTATTGGTCGTTGCTTCTGCAACTTTATTGATGTCTATGTTTTTAACTTCAGCTATTTTCTTTGCGACTTCCACCATATAAGAAGGTTCGTTTCTTTTTCCTCTGTAAGGAACAGGTGGAAGATACGGGTCGTCGGTTTCTAATATGATTTTATCTAAAGAAATATTTGCCAAATAATTTTTAACGTCACAGTTCTTGTATGTGATGACGCCTCCGAGTCCGAGGTGAAATCCTAATGAAATGGCGATGTTGGCTTGTTCTTCGGTTCCGTTGAAGCAGTGAAACACTCCGCTGAGACTGCCGTCTTGTTCTTTTTCCAATACCTTGAACATAAGGTCGAAGGCTTCGCGTGTGTGCAATGCGACAGGAAGATGAAGTTGTTTCGCCCAACGCAATTGTTCTGTCAGGACTTCAACTTGTTGTTTTTCAAAGGTCTTATCCCAATATAAATCCAATCCTATTTCACCGACACCGACCCAGCAGTTTCTCTCCATTTCTTTTTCAATGACGGAAAGATGTCGCTTGTAATCCTCTTTGATGCCTTCGGGATGAAGTCCCATCATGACTTTGCAATTGTCAAGATGACTTTCGTAGAAATCCATCATCGGTTTGATTGTCGTTTCGTCAGTGTTAGGAAGAAGTATCGTCTCGACACCGACTTCAAGAGCTCTCTGAAACACCAATTCTCTGTCGGTGTCGAAAGCTGCGTCGTAAATATGTGAGTGAGTGTCGATGTACATAATGAATCAATATAAGAAGTTGTCGTAAGGGTATCTGATTGCATGCATGTCGCGAATCTCTTGATAAAGAAGATCTCTAAAGTCTTGATAATTATCTTTTTCAACTGCAGAGATGAAGATGCAAGTGTTGCCTTTTGCCATCCAAGTCTTCTTCCAGTCTTCTAAAGAATAATTTGATTTCGTGACAGGAGTGAGGTCGTCTTCTTCTTTTTCAATAAAGCTATAAGCGTCAATCTTGTTGAAAACCATAATGGTCTTTTTGTCGCCAGCGCCAATCTCGTTAAGTGTTTTGTTAACGACTTCAATCTGTGATTCGAAGTCAGGATGTGAGATGTCGACAACATGAAGAAGGATGTCCGATTCTCTAACTTCGTCTAATGTCGACTTGAACGACTCAACGAGTTGATGTGGCAGTTTTCTGATGAAACCTACGGTGTCGGATAAGAGGAATGGCAGGTTTTCCACCACGACTTTACGTACTGTCGTTTCGAGTGTAGCGAATAATTTGTTTTCTGCGAAGACGTCAGATTTGCTTAAGAGATTCATTATAGTTGACTTGCCGACATTGGTGTAACCAACGAGAGCGACTCTTACTAGTTGTCCGCGGTTTTTACGTTGGACCGTCTTCTGCATATCTATTTCTTTAAGTCTTTCTTTGAGACTTGTGATTTTGTCGCGTATGATACGGCGGTCGGTCTCGATTTCCTTTTCACCAGGACCTCTAAGTCCGATACCACCTTTTTGTCTTTCCAAGTGAGTCCACAAGTGAGTGAGTCGAGGAAGCATGTATTGATACTGAGCGAGTTCCACCTGTGTCTTGGCGTGTGCTGTTCTTGCGTTCTTAGCGAAGATGTCAAGGATAAGGTTTGTTCTGTCCAATATCTTGCATTCGAGTTCTTTCTCGATATTACGAAGTTGAGTAGGAGTGAGTTCGTCGTCGAAGACGGCCATTGTGATGTTTTCGGCCTTGATGTATTGTCTCACTTCTTCCAACTTGCCTGTTCCTAAATATGTTACGCTGTTAGGATGGTCAAGAGGCTGGATGAAACGAGCGACAGGTACGCCGCCTGCTGTCTCGACTAAGAAAGCGAGTTCGTCAAGATATTCTTCCGTCTTCTCTCTGTTCTGCATCTGAGTGCTTACCGCAATCAATACAGCAGTTTCTATTTTTTCTTCGTAAACTACAAACTTCTCCGACATATTTTTTTAACTCTGACTTTTGACTCTGACTCTGACTTTTCTGTGTCAATAGTCAGTGTCTGTGTTAACTTAAAAACTTCTAAAACCGATGATTTCTCTGACTTCTTTTATGGTCTTACTTGCGCTAGCGTGAGCTTTTTCAGCTCCCATACGAGCGACTTTCTTGATATATTCGTCGTCGCTTGAGAGTTCGTTGATGCGTTCGCGGAATGGTGTCACCATTTGGATGATGTCTTCTGCGAGTTGTTTTTTCATGTCGCCGTAGCGGATGCTCATATTATTATAAGCCTCGTCGAAGAATTGAACTGTCTCAGGTTTTGAGACAATCTTCATAAGGTTGAAGAGGTTTTGTATAGGTTCAGGTTTAACCTGATTAGGTTCTGTTGGACCGCTGTCGGTAACGGCGCGCATCACTTTCTTGCGGATTGACTTGTCGTCTTCGTACAAGAAGATTGCGTTGCCTTCGCCTTCAGATTTTCCCATTTTGCCGCTGCCATCGAGTCCAGGGACTTTGATAAGTTCTTTTCCATAGTTAAATGCTTGAGGCACTGGGAAGTAATCGATGCCATAGATGCGGTTGAAGCGTTCAGCGAAGTCGCGTGCTTTTTCAAGATTTTGTTCTTGGTCTTTTCCGACAGGGATATAATTTGATTTATGGATGAGAATGTCGGCTGCCATCAAAGTAGGGTAGGTGAGGAGACCTGCATTCACGTTGTCTGGTTGTTTGCGGACTTTTTCCTTGAAAGTAGTGACGCGTTCAAGCTCGCCGATGTAGGCGTTCATGTTTAAGAAAAGATAAAGTTCCACTACTTCAGGAACGTCGCTTTGTACGTATAATGTGGCTTTTTCAGGGTCGAGACCTGCAGCGAGATATTCCACCAAAATCTGTTTTACTCTTCCGTGTAAATCGTCAGGATGAGGATGTGTCGTAAGTGAATGATAGTCAGCGATGAAAAAATAACAATTGTAACTATCTTGTAATTTGATGAAATTCTGAACTGCTCCGTAATAATTGCCGAGGTGCAAATTGCCTGTTGGTCTGATACCGCTTAAAACTATTTCCTTCATATTTATAAATTAATACGCAAAGATAATAAAAAAGGCAAAAGGTTAAAGTCAAAAGTCAAAAGTTTTTTTAATTGGGAGTAGGATTTAGGAATTGAGAATTTATAAAAAAACTCAGAACCCCAATTTTGAGATTCTGAGTTTTTTTAATTTCTGAGTTTCTGAAATCTTGGTTTTATTTACCTTGAACTTAAAGTAGTATTTCTTCTCCGTTTTTATTCAGGAAGTTGTATTGCATAATATGGAAATTTCTACCCTCTTTGATGGTGATTTTCTTGTTGTATTTCCATTGCCATTTTCTTCTTATTGAGAAAAATCCTTTTGTGAGATAAGCGTGGATAAAAGGATGTACTTGAACTGTTATAGATTTTTCGTTTTGGTCTAACAGCAAGTATCTAAGGTTATTCTCAATTTCGTAAATCAGTAAAGAAGAAGACTTTATTTTTCCTGTGCCTTTGCAAGTTGGGCATTCTTCTTGTACGGTTACTTCTGTCTCAGGTCTTACTCTTTGTCGTGTGATTTGGATGAGACCGAATTTTGATGCAGGCAGTATTGAGTGTCTTGCGCGGTCTTTCGACATTTCTTCTTTAAGTTTTTCGAACAGCTGTTTTCTGTTCGCTGCGTTTTGCATGTCGATAAAGTCTACGATGATAATTCCTCCCATATCGCGGAGTCGTAGTTGTCGTGCTATTTCTACTGCTGCTTCTAGGTTTACACTCAAGGCGTTCTCTTCTTGAGATTGTTCTTTGTTTACACGATGTCCGCTATTGACGTCGATGACGTGCATAGCTTCTGTGTGCTCAATAATGAGGTAAACACCATTTCTGATTGTGACTACTCTACCGAAAAGGCTCGCTATTTGTTTGTCGATATCGAATTCTGCGAAGATGTGTTCTTTGCTTTTGTGGTATTTCAGGATATCTTTTTTCTGAGGAGCGATGGTAGTGATAAAGCTCTTTACTTCTTCATAAAGATTAGCGTCGTCGACGTAAATGCCATTGAATGATTCATTTAAGATGTCTCTCAGCAATACGGAAGTGCGGTCTAATTCGCTGATGAGTTTGCAAGGGTTCTTGCTTCCATTCATGGATGCTGTCATCGTTTCCCATTTCTTGAGGAGATTCTTAAGGTCGGCATCTAATTCTGCTACTTTTTTGCCTTCGGCCACTGTTCTGATGATGACGCCGAAGTTGTTAGGCTTGATGCTTTGGATAAGAAGTTTCAATCGTCTGCGTTCTTCGCTGCTTCTGATTTTTTGTGATACGGAGATGCGATTTGAAAATGGTACTAAAACGATGTAACGTCCGGCAAATGAGATGTCTGACGAAATTCTAGGTCCTTTTGTGTTGATAGGTTCCTTGGCAATCTGAACGGGAATTCTGTCGCCAACGGTCAGCACTTCTGAAATCTTTCCTGATTTGCAAGTGTCTTTTTCCAATTCAAAATCATCCAGATTTGTCTGGCTGATATTGCCGGATTCTGCTAATTTGGTGTACTTGCGTAATGAAAGTATTTGAGGACCAAGGTCGAGGTAATGTAAGAAGGCGTCTTTTCTGCAGCCTATGTCAACGAATGCTGCATTGAGTCCTGGGAGGATTTTCTTGATGCGGCCTAAATAAACATCACCGACGGAAATGCTGTTGTTTTTCTGTTCTTTATGAAGTTCAACAAGCTGTTTGTCTTCCAATAAAACAATATTAACCTCTGAAACATCAGAACTGATGATGAGCTCTTTGTTTGTGTTTTTTATTTCGTCCATTCAGTTTAAATATTTACAAAGGTTTAAAAATTAAAAAAACATAACACAACATTAACAATCTGATAAAAATACGTCGTAATGTTGTGTTATGTAAAAGAAGATAATCAAAGATTATTTTTTCTTCTTATGTCTGTCTTTTCTTAAACGTTTTTTACGTTTGTGTGTAGACATTTTGTGTCTTTTATGTTTTTTACCGTTTGGCATAACTATATATTTTTAAAATTTATATTATTTAACTTCGTTAGCAAAAGTTTTTGAAGGCTTGAAAGCTGGGATGTTGTGTTCTGGGATGATGATAGATTTATCTTCTTTAATGTTTCTTCCAACTTTTTCTGCTCTAGTTTTTCTGATGAAGCTACCAAAACCTCTTAAGTAAACTGGTTCACCTTCAGCAACTGATTTCTTTACGATATCCATAAATGCTTCAACAACTACTTGTGTGCTTGATTTCTCAACGCCAGTTTTTTCAGCAATTTGAGCTACGATTTCTGCTTTTGTCATTTCTATTATTTTTTAAATGTTAATAATTAAAATTTTAGAGTGCAAAGGTAAGAACTTTTTTTGAAATATGATGGCATAAAAAACTATTTTTTTTTACTAAAAGACTAAAAATGTGCGAAATAGAATGTTTTTGTTAATTTTTACCTTCTTAATAATGTATATTGGGCAAAAATATTTTTGATTTTGTGAATTCCTCTTGGAAAATTAATGTAATTTTGGTAAAAGTTTTTTAACAATTATATTATGGCAAGTTTGAATAAAGTTATGCTTATTGGTCATCTCGGAAAAGATCCTGAGATTATATCATTTGAAAATGGAACAAAAAAGATGTCGGTAACATTGGCTACCACAGAACGTTATCGCGACCGTAATGGCGAATGGGCTGAGCAAACTGATTGGCACAACCTTGTTGCTTGGGGTAATCTTGCTCTTGATATCGCTGAAAAAAGACGTAATTATATAAAAGGTGACTTTATGTATGTGGAAGGTCGTCTGAAGACTCGTCAATATGTCGACAGTCAGAATGTGACACGTTACGTTACAGAAGTGCTCGTGGATAAGATGATGAGTATGGGTACAAAGCGTCAAAGCAATCCTGAGCAGGCAAATGCATCTTATAACAGCTATCAGCAGTCAGCAGTCAGCTATCAGCAGGTCGCACCATCTTATCAGCAACAGGCAGTCAGCAATCAGCAGCCAGTTCCTAGTTATGAACCAGCACCTGTTGAATATCAATCGATGCCGACTGTAGAGCAACCAGTTATGAGCGCTCCGCAGCCATCATTCAACAGTCCTTCATTGCCGCCGATGCCAGACCCTGGATACGACGGCGGTGATCTTCCGTTTTAAAAGTCATCAAGTCAATAAGTCAATGAGTCAATAAGTCAATGAGTTGAATAAAAAAACTTATAGACTCATCGACTTATAGCCTTATTGTCTTTTTTTTCGTATCTTTGCACTCGAAATTAAAATATCTTTATTTTGGAAATAGCTTCAATAGATCCTCTTATATGTCTGCTGTCAGTTGTGCCGGCAGAACCTTTCTTTATTGGCATATCAGCCAAAGTTGTTTTTTGTTTGATTTTAATGTTTGCCTTGTTGTTATGCTCGGCAATGGCATCTTCTAGCGAGACTGCTTATTTCTCGTTGCAACCAAACGATATCAACGAACTGGAATCTTCTCAGAACCGTAATGAACAACTGGTTCTTGAAATACGCCAAAAACCTAAAACTCTCCTTGTTACAATACTTATTTTCAACAACTTGGTTAATATATCAATCACGATATTTTCTACTTATATCATGAGCATGATGTTTAACCTCGCCGTCAATCCTATCGCGGCTTTCATCTTGAACGTCGTCGTTGTGACTTCGTTGATATTGCTTATAGGAGAGATGATTCCAAAGGTTTATGCCTCCAAGAAATCAAAGTCGATAGCAGTGATGATGGCTCCTATATTGAAAGTGCTTATCGTGTTTTTCAAACCGTTAAGCAAGATATTTGTGTCGTCAACATCATTCATAGACAATAAATTAGTAAAGAAAACCAGCACTATTTCATTGAGCGACCTTTCTACTGCAGTCGATATCACGACTGAAGACGGTTCTTCTCCTGAAGAAAAAAGCATGCTGAAAGGTATCGCGACATTCGGTGAAAAAGAAGTCAGCGATATCATGCGTCCTCGCGTCAATATGTTTTCAGTTTCTTTGGATACTGATTTTGATGAACTTATGACGCAAGTCGTTGATAAAGGATTTTCTAGAATTCCTGTTTATGACAAAGACCTTGACGATGTTAAAGGTATGCTTTATGTCAAGGATTTGCTTCCTCACATAGACGAAAAGGATTTCGCATGGCAGCAGTTGCTTCGCCCTGCATTCTTCGTTCCTGAAAACAAAAAGATAAATGATTTGTTCCAGGATTTTAGAACAAAGAAAATACATATCGCTATCGTTGTGGATGAATATGGCGGAACATCTGGTTTGGTCACTTTGGAAGATATCGTGGAAGAAATAGTCGGTGACATCAGCGACGAATTTGATAAAGAACCTGAAAATGATAATTATAAGAAAATAGATAGCGAAACGTATATCTTTAAAGCTCAGATAAGTATAGTTGACTTCTGTAAAGTTTTCAGTATTGATGACGATTATTTTGAAGAGATAGAAGGCGAGTCGGATACTCTTGCCGGTATTATTTTGGAAATGGAAGGTCGCATCCCAGAAAAAGGATTCAAATCTTCATACAAGGAATTTACCTTCGAAATAGTCGAGTCAGACAATAAACACATTATTAAAATAAAAGTGACTCGTAAAGATGAAAATATTTAATAGACAACGGACAACGGACAACGGACAACAGTCAAAAAGTAAAATGCTCAAAGCTCAAAGCTCAAAGCTCAAAGCTCTGGGTTCAAAGTTCTTAGTTCTTAGTTCATTGTTAATCGCTCTGTTTTCATCCTGCGACAGCAAGCAATATCAGCCAAAACCAAGAGGTTATTTCAGAATAGATTTCCCTGAAAAAGAATATGTCAGACTTGACAGCATGAATTATTATAGTTTCGAGTATCCTACATATTCCACCATAACTCCAGATTATCTGTCTCCTCAGGAAAAAGAATGGATTAACATAGAATATCCTGCACATAAAGGAACCGTACATATCAGTTATAAAACTGTAAATGATAACCTTGACGCTTATCTTGAAGATTCATATTATATGATGACGAAACATCTTTCCCGAGCTATGGGAATAAGAGATAGCGTTGTGGCAAATCCAGACAGAAATGTTTATGGATTGGTTTATTTCCTTGAAGGAGAAGGCGTTGCTTCGCCGATGCAGTTCTATCTTACAGATAGCGTAAACCATTTTATGAGAGGCTCCCTTTATTTTAATGTAAGAACAAACAACGACTCTCTTGCTCCAGTCATCGACTTTATCCTTGACGATGTACGTCATATGATTGAAACGATAGAGTGGAAGACACTTTAAGATTGAAAATTGTCAGCTGAAAACTGAAAGTTTAATAGTCTTTTTATGGCGTTCGGCTATCGCCGCCGGGCTTTCCGCTATATCTTTGCTCGCTCCGCTCGCAAAGGATGCCGCTCCAATCCCTAACGCGCCCCGCTATAAATAAAGAACACGGGTCAAAAAAAACTTTCGTCTTTTGTCTTTTGTTTTTTGACTTTTTTTATCTTTGCACGATTTTTTACCAATACATCTTATGTAGGATTTACATTATAGTTATTCATTTATCAAAGAAAGGGGGAAACCATGATAGAAACATTAGCAGTAGGCAAACTGAAATGGCATCATATTACTGACCCGACGGAAGAAGATTTCGTTGAATTAAGAGACAAATTTCAATTTCACCCTCTTGATATTGAAGACTGTAAGTCGGTAAACCAACGTCCTAAGATAGACATTTACGACGATTATTATTTCCTTATCCTACAATATCCTGATTTTGACAGACAAGACAAATTCATTTTTCCAAAAGAAGTGAAGCTCTTCTGGGGCAAGGATTATATCATCACTTTGGAAAGAAAACGCTGGCATGTAAGCCAACTGTTTAATGAATACAGCGAACGCGACGACAATGCTTTGGCAAAAGAACTCGCAACTTCCGATATTCTCCTTTATCGTATCATTGAAAAACTGATGAAAGAATCTCTCTATCTTTTGAAGAAGATAGGTTTTGAATTGGAGATGCTTAATAAGGAACTCTTTGGAAGCAAACAAGTTAGAATCATTGAGAGAATATCTGTTACAAGAAAAAATATCATAACAATCAATACAATCTTCAAACCACAGCTTAGAATGTTCCACAGTTTCGAGACTGGTCAGATCAAAGGTTACGGCGATGTGGAATTCATGGAAGACTACTGGGGTAATATCCTTGACTACTACCAAAAGGTATGGGATATGACGGAAGACCATGAGGATTTGATTGAAGGTCTGTCGAAGACATTCGATTCGATGCAGACTAACAAGACGAATGAGATTATGAAGATGCTCACACTTCTCTCGTCAATCATACTTCCACTTACTTTTATTACAGGTCTCTTCGGAATGAACGTGGCGTTTCCTTTTATCACGTCAACGAAGGTTGCATTTTGGGTCATCATCGGGGTGATGCTGGTCGTAAGTGTTGCTTTGATATATTTCTTCAAGCATAGAAAGTGGTGGCAATAAAATAAAAAAAAGAGGCTTAAGCCTCTTTTTTTTATTTTATTGTCTCTGCTACTTGTTCAGCGCGTGCAAGAGCTTTATGGATGTGGTCGAGAACATTTTCTTCACCTACCATATCAACGATGCCTGCTTTCTTGATTGCAGCGTGAACGCTTTGGTTAACACCTGACAAGATTATGATGTGACCTTCGTCTTGAGCCGACTTGATGAAAATTTCAAGGTTGTGAATACCAGTGGCGTCGATGAAACTTACCTTACGCATTCTGATGATACGAATCCTGTTTTCTGAATGACGATGTGATAACTCTTCGAATTTATTAGCGATACCGAAGAAGAATGGACCTTCGATTTCATATACTTCTGTGTGTTGTGGAACAATAAGTCTTTCGTCTTGTTCTCCGTCGCTGTGTACGTCTAACTCATCTTGAATAACAGAGATGTTTGTGCTTTCCATGATACGTTTGATGAATAAGATGACAGCCAAAACCAAACCGATTTCAATAGCGATGGTGAGGTCGAAGATGACGGTGAGCAATAATGTTGTGAAGAGAACAGCGATGTCGCTTCTTGATTGTTTGCACATTGAAACGATGGTTCTCCAACCACTCATGTTATATGACACCACGATAAGTACGCCGGCGAGGCATGACATTGGGATGAGACCAACGAGACTTCCCAAGAATAACAATACTAACAACAATACGAAAGTGTGAACGATACCTGCTATTGGAGTGCGTCCGCCGTTGTTGATGTTTGCCATTGTACGAGCGATAGCGCCTGTTGCAGGGATGCCGCCGAAGAATGGAACGACGACGTTGGCGATACCGTTACCGATGAGTTCTGTGTTTGAGTTATGTCTGTCGCTGATGACACCGTCGGCAACCATAGCTGAAAGCAATGATTCGATAGCACCTAACATCGCGATAGTGAACGCTGCAGGAAGTACCTTTTGAGCTGTCGAGAATATTGTTTCGCCTTCTGCTATTGCTGGCATTCTGAATGAAGGAAGACCTGAAGGCAATTCGTATAAGTCACCGATAGTCTTGATAGAATCAACGCCAGCATATTTTTTCAAAACCCAAGTGATGACGGTCATGACGATGATTGCCAATAATGAACCTGGGATTTTCTTTGAGATCTTTGGAGTGAGGACGATAATCAAGATGCTGAGCACACCTATTAATAATGCCCACCAGTTGATGTTAGAGATGTTTTGGAAGTAACATGCCCATTTGTCGATGAAGTTGGCTGGTACGTTGCTGATGCCGAGACCGAAGAGGTCGTTCATCTGTGTTGAGAAGATGGTGATGGCGATACCGCCTGTGAAACCAACGATGATAGGATAAGGCATGAACTTGATGATGCTTCCGAGTTTGAAAGTACCCATGAGAATCTGCATGATACCGGCTAAGACAGTAGCTATTGCGAGTCCTGCGAGACCGAACTGCTGGATAATTCCGTAGATGATTACGATGAAGGCTCCTGTTGGACCGCCGATCTGTACTTTAGAACCGCCGAGAGCTGAGATGATGAAACCTGCCATGATGGCTGTGACGAGACCTTCTGTTGGTCCGACGCCAGAGGCGATACCGAAAGCGATGGCTAAAGGAATTGCAACGATACCGACAATCACGCCAGCCATCGCGTCTTTAGCGAACATCTGTTTGTTGTAATTTTTTAATGTTGAAAATAAGCGAGGCTTAAAATCAATAGAAAATTTACGGCTTTTCTTTGCCTTTGTGTTAACAGTGTTTGTTTCTGCCATGACAAAAAAAACTTTGAATTATAATACTTTATAAATTTTTTTTAGAATTTTTCGCTGATTTTTTTGAAGGTGCAAAGATAAGAAAAAGACTAAAGACAAAAGGCGAAAGAGGAAAGTTTTTTTGAACTCAGACACTGACTCCTGACTCAGACTCATAGACTCATAGACTCATAGACTCATAGACTCATAGACTTATAGACTTATAGACTCAGCGTCTTGGTGACTTAAAAAAAGAAGCGCACTTTAACAGCACGCTTCTATCTTATAACTTGTGGGCTTAATCAGAACGGTCTCACGCCGATACCAATTGAGAATGGTTTGATTGAAGGACCTGTTCCGCTTTTGAATGTATCTGAGAACTGATATGACATAAATACGTGAACACTTCTATAGGCAGCACGCAAGGTGACTGAGTAGACGTATTTCTCCAAATTGTTGATTCTGTTTGCTTTCAAACGATATGTTTTGTCATCATCATACAATTCACCAACGAACTTAGATTTGCCTCCTGTCAAGATGCCGAATTTAAAACCTGCTGTAAGTTTAAATTTATCTACGAATCTGAAACTGACTTCAACAGGAATGTCAATATAATTAACGTTTATCTTGCTGATTTTATAGTCGTGAGGGACGTTTACAAATTCTGTAACGTCGTAGTAAGGTCTTCTCAAATAAGTGCCTTTCATATAATAGTTATGACCTGTATAACCAACGCCTACAGAAGCTGAGTGTGGTGTGTTTTCAAAATTGAAATTGAACATGGAATACACGCTGACGCCTTGGTTTATAGCACGTAAATCAAAATTGTCATATTTCTTTCCCGTACTGAAATCGGTGAAGATATCTGCGCCGATAATCACTTTTCCTTGAGTTCTTTCTGAGATAAGTTGAGCTTGTGACAATGATGTGAACAAGAACAACAAGATAAATAATAAAGATGTTTTTTTCATATTTGATATTTAACTATGTAACTGCTTTGCGATAGCGTCTTGGATTTTTTTTCTTTTATCTAACAACATATCAATCTCATCCATTGAGATATTTGGTTTTTTAAGTTCCGAATCTATTGCATCGATGAGAGCGACATATCTGTCTTGCGTTGGAAGTTGTTCAAACTCCTTTTCTTTTTGTTCAACGGCAGACACCTTTTCTACTGTTTCGTCAAGTGCGTCTTCGCCCAATTGTTCGCGCAACTGATTTATCAATTTTGCAAGTATCTTCTTTGTCGTTTCTTCATCAAAAAGTCCGAACATATCAGAAGAGAAAGTCACTTTCATACTGTCGTAATTCGACAACATCATTCTTAGTTGTTCGGCCTGAGCCTTGTCTATACCCGGCATTGAGTCTGGCGGATACTTCTCCATCATCTTTTTAAAAAGACGAAAAAGTTCCTCCATTTGTTTATTTATTTCTTCATTTTCCATAGTAAAATTTTTGTTGCTCCGAATCAAAAATCATTCCTATTTTCAATCAAACGCACTTTGTCAGATAAAAGTATATGACATAATTTATTGACAAAAATAATTTTGATGACAACAATTTATTTAGTTAGTATTAGTATTGATAATAGATGTTGTCTGTTGAGATTATCGTGTCGTTTTGAATAGTATCCAAATCATTGTCAATATCTTCCAAGTTGACATCCAAAGAAGTATCACTGAAGATGTTATATGGCAATTGTATTCTATCTGATGTTACGAACGCTTTTTTATACTCTTGGCTTAATGTCTGGAACATCTTTTCTGCTTCCAGTCTAGTCCTGAAATCGCCTACTCTGAGTCTGTAATAAGGTTGACCGAAGACGAGATAAATCGGGATGTCAGGATAATTTACCTTAAATTCTTCCATGACGGCATTGGCATGTTCAACGGCATCGTTGCCAGATTCCATGAAGATCTGAACTCTAAAACCATCGATGGTGTTATCTATAGAATGTATTTCTTTTTGTTTTTGAATCAATTCTTCAATCCGTTGATCTTGTCCAATGATAACATATCCTTCATTTTGCGAGAAGCAACACATTGAAACAACGCACAATAAAGTCGTTAAAAATAATTTCATTTTTTTGTATAATTTTCTGCTAAAATAGATAAAAAAATAATACAAGTACCACAAATTTTGTGTAATTTTGTGATATAAGTATTTTTTATGAACGAGAATTTAGATGCATACGGTAAGTCATTCAGCAAGCAAGAGTTAGAGATAGAACGTGCTTTGCGTCCGGAGGCTTTTGAGAACTTCGCTGGGCAAGAGCAGGTTGTTGAGAATCTTCTCATCTTCACGCGCGCTGCTGTACAAAGAGGCGAGTCGTTAGACCACGTCCTTCTCCATGGTCCTCCGGGATTGGGAAAGACCACTTTATCTCATATCATCGCCAACGAACTCGGCGTCGGGATGAAGATGACTTCCGGTCCTGTGCTTGACAAACCAGGCAACCTCGCGGGACTCCTCACAAGTCTCGAGAAAAACGATGTGCTTTTCATCGACGAGATACACCGTCTCAGTCCGATTGTAGAAGAATATCTTTATTCCGCTATGGAAGACTACCGCATCGACATCATGATTGAAAGCGGTCCGAATGCTCGTTCGGTGCAGATCGCTCTCAACCCGTTCACTCTCATCGGCGCCACCACGCGCTCGGGACTGCTCACCGCACCACTGCGCGCACGCTTCGGCATCAATATGAGACTCGAATACTATAACGCGACTACATTATCAAACATCATAAAACGCTCGGCTTCGATATTACGTGTTCCTATCGAACATGAAGCAGCATTCGAGATTGCGCGCCGCAGCCGCGGAACCCCTCGTATAGCGAATCTCCTGCTGCGGCGCGTCAGAGACTTCGCTCAAATACAAGGCAACGGAACGATAACACTCGACATAGCTCGCATCGGTCTCAAGGCTCTTAACGTCGACCAACACGGCCTCGACGATATGGACAATCGTATCCTGTCGACAATCATCGACAAATTCAAGGGCGGACCTGTAGGTCTCAACACCATCGCGACTGCCGTCGGCGAAGAAGCTGGAACTATTGAAGAAGTGTACGAACCTTTCTTGATACAAGAAGGTTATCTCATGAGAACGCCACGCGGACGCGAAGCGACAGAATTCGCCTACAGACATTTAGGAAGGACACGAGGCGCTGCGAATGGAGAATTGGAACTGTTTTGATAAGGAATGATTTGTTGTACGGATGCGAATGTGCGGATGAATGTACGGACGCGAATGTACGGACGCGATTAATCGCGTCCCTACTAGATTTTCCAAAACACCGCCAACTGTAAGATATCATTGAACATTCCGTATCTGCCGAAAAGTCGACGTCTGTAAATGACATTGCCGTTGCTATACTGATATTTCGAACTCTTGCAAATCGACGTCATAGAATCGACAGCGCGTAATCCAATCTCGAAATTGTCTTTTACGCAGACTCTCACACCGACTACAGTGTTGAGAACCACTTTGTTCCACGGATTGCTTTCCTTCACTACAACGCCTTGTATCTCTTGCTTGTAATTGACCAAAAAATCAAAACTCAGCCCTAACTCAAACTTCAGCCACTTCATATTGATGTCGTTGATGTTTACCTTATTCAAATTATAAGCAAAGACTATAGGCAAATCAATGTAATCTAACTTTATGAGAAACGGGTCAAAAGCAGGCCAATTCTCAACCTCTGTCGAATACGATCCTTTCTGTATGTATTTCAACTCCATCTGAACGTCGAAATCCGATGAGAGATTCAATCCCGCGAAGGCTCCGCCCACAAGTCCGATTTTATTATAACCCCCGCGTGCGTCGCCTCCAACCTGCGAGACATCGCCACCTAAAATAAGTCCGCCAAAGAATTCCTGCGCCGACAAATTCACTCCAAAAAACAATATCAACAAAAAACAAAAAATTACCTTAAAACCCTTAGGTCCCTTAAGTTCCTTTAAACCCTTCATAATCATTTCTCCCTATTTATACAATAATTCACCAAAGACTTCAAACTTGCTAATGCTTCTTCGTTCTTAATCTCATCTAACTGATCCAATGCATCTTCAACAAAAGAGTTCATCTTTTCTGTAGCATAATCCAGACAATGATTTTGCTGCACCTTATTAATTATGTCCATACGAGCTTCAACATCATCGCTATGATATTTTATCTTCCTGACGATGCTTCGTCTTTCAGAATTGTTAACAATCTTTAACAAATGTATCAAAGGAAGCGTCATCTTATGTTCCTGAATGTCGTTGCCTGCAGGTTTTCCGGTCTTGTTATTGATTTGATAATCGAAAATGTCGTCTTTTATCTGAAACGCTATTCCTGCAGAAATACCGAAGTTTCTCATCTTCTCAACCTGACTTTCCGTGGCATTGACCGACAACGCACCGACCACACAACACGACGAAATCAAAGAGGCAGTCTTCCTCCTTATTATATCGTAATAATCTTCTTCCGTGATATCCATTCGTCTCGCCTTTTCCATCTGGTAAATCTCGCCCTCGCTCATCGCCTTGACGGTCTCGGAAATAGTGTCAAGCATCTGATAGTCTTTATTTTCCAACGCCAACAGCATTCCTTTCGAAAGAAGATAATCACCGATAAGAACTGCTATCTTATTTTTCC
>JAZOSA010000085.1:0-33719 GCA_045656905.1 Bacteroidales bacterium | reverse complement strand
CAAATCTACCTCATGGACGAAATCCACACTCCAGACTCATCACGTTATTTCATCGCTGATGAATATGAAGAATGCTTCGAAAAAGGTCTCCCAGTGAAACAACTTTCAAAAGAATTCGTACGCGAATGGTTGATGGCAAATGGTTTCCAAGGTCAAGAAGGTCAACAAGTTCCAGAAATGACACCAGAAATCGTTAGCAGCATCTCAGAACGTTATATCGAACTCTACGAAAAAGTTACAGGCAAGAAATTTGAAAAAGCAGACGATTCTGACGATATCTTGAAACGTATCGAAAAGAACATCGCTGAATGCCTTGAAAATCTTGAATAAAAACGGAAAATTGAAAATTTGTAGGGACGTGATTTATCGCGTCCTAAAACGTTCTCGGTTTTTCCAGATGAAAGATATTTTTTATTACAGAAGTATTTCTCGTAGGTTCAAAATATTTTAATTCAGATTTGACATTCAACTGGTTAAGATAATTCCTAATATCTTTTCTAGTCAAAACGATTCCATTATCAAATGGATTTATATAAAACAAGACATCTTCCAATTGCGGGAAATGTCTTGTTTTTTTACAATATGCCAAAACGAAATGATAAGGCAAGACAACAGGATAAATTGGAAGTCCAAGACGTTCTGCGACAATACAATACAACATTCCCAACGAAAACGGATTGCCGACATGCGTCTCTAAAAGTTTATTAACATAATAATAATCCTGATTGCCAACAGCGCTTTTATCTCCTTTAAATCTATTGATATCGTAAATGATATGATTCAAAACCCTTACCTGTTCAAGAGGCGTCAGATTGCAATTAAGTTCCTTCTCCACTTGTTCTATAATCATAATCATCTGAAAGCCAATCCAATCCCAATCAGATTTAGGGAATCTATATTTTGATAAGATAAAATAAGGTTCCAAAAGATCATACTCGCGTTTGTCGTGCCACAAATTAAGTCTATTTATAACAGACTGTCGTTCAATAACATCAATCAGACATTCTATTCTTTCTTTAAGATAAGAATCCGTCGTTTGCCCCAATTTCTCCTTCAACAAAGGCAAAGTCTGTCTCCCATAAGCGACAATCGCGTTTGCTATATTAATATATAGGTGTTCATCTGGTTCATCAAGAAGAAAAATCAGAGATTTTATCTTTTGACACTGACACTGACTTGTTGTTTTCATGTTATTAGATTTTAACCTGAAAACAACGATTTATCAATAAAGTTTTAATGAAGCGAATTATTTATAGAAATTCATGTCAATCATATAGTTATATGATTTTTCTGGCATAAAGTAACGCACGTCTTTATTTTCAGCGACGGCATTTCTGATGAATGTTGAAGAAATTTCGATTTCCGGAGCGTCGATGATACGGACCGATTTATGGTTTATCAAATCGCCACCCTCATAGCCTTTTCTTGGATAGACCAGAAGATGATAATTATCCAAGATTTCCTGAGCGTTTTTCCACTTTTTAAAATTAACGAGATTATCCATTCCGCAAATGAGATGGAATTCTGTTTCAGGATAAAGTTCCGACAAAAGGGTAAGAGTATCAATAGTATAAGATGGTTTTGGCATATTGAATTCGATGTCGCAGACCTCAAAACGCGAGTCATTTCCCACTGCCATTTCAAGCATATCGAAGCGATGACGGTCTTGCAGCAGCGATTCCTTATCTTTGAACGGGTTTTGAGGACTGACAACGAACCATATAGAATCCAAATCGGTATATTCCACGATATAGTTGGCAAGCATCAGATGTCCGTTATGAACAGGATTGAACGAACCGAAGAACAAACCGATTTTCGTTTTACACATATTATAATATATTAAAGAGCTGTTCTTTTATCTTTTCGAGTTCATCTTTCATCTTAACGACAAGACGTTGGATGTCAGCGTCGTTAGCCTTAGAACCGAGAGTATTTATCTCGCGACCCATTTCCTGAGCGATGAAACCGAGTTTCTTGCCTGCGCCTTCTTCGTCGATGGTTTCTTCATAATAAGCACAGTGTTTTGCAAGACGCACTTTTTCTTCTGTGATGTCTAACTTTTCAAGATAAAATATCAATTCCTGTTCAAAGCGATTTTCGTCATATTTACCTGATTGTGTGAGTTCTGTGAGATTCTTTATCAACTTGTTTTTGATATTCTCATGACGACTGCTTTCATAAGGAGCGACCTCGTTAAGATATTGGACTATGAAATCTTTTCTCTTTATCAAATCTTGTCTAAGCACTTCACCTTCTTTCTTGCGGAAGGCATCTGTCATATCAAGAGCCGATTGTAAAGTCTCTTTAATCTTTTCGAAGAATGTTTCATCGTATTGTTGCTCAGGAGTTACGAAAATACCTGGCATTTTAAACAGAAGCATCGCTAAATCAGTAGATTGCGGAATGTTATATTCTTCAGAAATTTCTTTTACCTGTTTAAGATAAGAAGCGATGACTTCTTTCTCGATATGAGTATTTTGTTCCACATTGGTGTCGGCGATAGAAATCATAACATCGATTTTACCTCTTTGCAAGGTCGCTGCGACCATATTACGATATTCCAATTCTTGGGAACGAATTTCTTGCGGCATTTTAACCGACAAGTCTAATTGTTTAGAATTCAACGTTTTGACTTCAACGACGATTCTTTTTGTAAGGTATATTTGTTCGGCTTTACCATAGCCTGTCATTGATTTTATCATAATTTTTTCTTTTGCTACAAAGATACGCCAAAAATCTTGTTTTTTTCCAAAAAAATTATTACCTTTGGAGGAACTTTTTAGAACTAAGGATTCTAACCTTTAGATAAAAACCAAAATCTTTAGTTCAAAAATAATATTAACATTTAAACATAAAAATTATGACAGAAAAAATGACCTCACAACTAGCAATGGAGCTAGAAGCAAAATACGGAGCACATAATTACCATCCACTCCCAGTAGTTTTAGCAAAAGGCAAAGGCGCCAAAGTATGGGACGTTGAAGGCAAAGAATATTACGATTTCTTATCAGCTTATTCAGCAGTGAACCAAGGACACTGCCACCCTGCAATCATCAAGGCGTTGTGCGACCAAGCACAAAACCTCACTTTGAGTTCACGCGCATTCTATAACGACAGTCTCGGCGTCTGGGAAAAATACATCACAGAATATTTCGGTTACGACAAGGTTCTTCCAATGAACACCGGCGCAGAAGCTGACGAAACAGCTCTTAAATTAGCACGCCGCTGGGGAACAGTATGCAAAGGCATTCCTAACGACGAAGTCACAATCGTTTGCTGCGAAGGTAACTTCCACGGTCGTACCATCACCATCATCACCATGTCGAACGACCCTGACTCATACGCAAATTACGGTCCTTTGACACCAGGTTTCATCCGCATCCCTTACAACGATCCTGACGCATTGGAAGCAGTGTTAGCCGAACACGGACACAAAATCGCAGGTTTCTTGTTAGAACCAATCCAAGGCGAGGCAGGCGTTTATGTTCCAGATGAAGGATATCTCAAAAAATGCTACGACATCTGTAAGAAGTACAATGTTTTGTTCATGGCCGACGAAGTACAAAGCGGTATCGCTCGTACAGGCAAAATGTTAGCCTGCGACCACGAAGACGTACGTCCAGACATCCTCATCTTAGGCAAGGCATTGAGCGGCGGCGTAGTCCCTGTATCAGCAGTCTTGGCCGACGATTATATCATGATGAACATCAAACCAGGCGAACACGGTTCAACATTCGGAGGCAACCCAATCGCTGCTAAGGTAAGTATGGCCGCTCTTCAAGTCGTTAAAGACGAAAAACTTATGGAAAGAGCAGAATATCTCGGCAAAATCTTCCGTGAAGAAATGAAGAAAATCGACAGTCCTATGATTGAACTTGTCCGCGGTAAAGGTCTGCTCAACGCTGTCATCATCAAACCTAAAGACGGCAAAGAAGCATGGGACGTTTGTATGAAGATGAAAGAAAACGGCGTATTGGCAAAACCAACACACCGACATATCATCCGCTTCGCTCCACCTTTAGTAATCACTGAAGAAGAATTACGCGCAGCGATAGAAATCATTAAAGAAACAATTTTATCGTTCTGATAAAGACTAAAAGAAAACAAGACCACAGATTCATGTGGTCTTGTTTTTTATTTACCCGCCAACTCCAAAAAAATATCTCTTAACACTTTCCCAATCAGGGAATTGTTCCGAACCAAAAAGAACGAGACGTTCGCCAAAGTCTTTTGCACCATTTGCTTCCCTATCATCAATAAGCCATGAATTCTGTTGAATGCAGAGATTCTTATGATGGCTCAAAATCAATCGTTTGTAGAACAAACCATCTTCTTTGTCGGAATCAAAATAATGTTTGACCCATTTCAATTTATCGCACCATGCAGAAGGATTACCCCATGGCGCAGTGGAGAGTATATATAACTGATAATGTTTCGTCTCCGCTATCGCCTTAATAGATTCAACGGCGTCCTTCATCGGTTCCATCAAAGAAAAGATGCCAGGAATATCATCGTAATGAGGCTTGCCTGTGCCATCGTCTTTATACTGACTTTTGATTTCTTCAGAAACCTTATCAAGTCCAGATTTAAAATCAACAATAACATTATCCATATCAATATAGATAATGCGGTTATTTCTATTATGTAACATATATTTAAAATTGAGGTATTTCGTTAAGAGATTCTATTCTTTTATTTTCAATATCGATGTGATAGCAAAACATCGTCTTTCCGTTTGTCAAAACGAGATATTCAGCATTCAATCCTGAATAATAACGAATTGCCTGGTCAAGGACTTTCTGAGTGATAGGAACGTATTCCGCTTTACATTCCACAATCATTTTCGGTTTAGCTTCTTTATTGAAAACCACTATATCGCAGCGTTTAGGCAAACCATTCACCTTTATAGAATACTCCACAGCGATGAGACCCGCCGGATATTTTTTCTGTTCCACAAGATAATAAAGCATCTTCTGACGAACCTCTTCTTCAGGCGTCAATGCGCAGTAAATCTTGCGTATAGGGTCAAAGACTTTTGTCCTGTTATCTTCAATAATAGTGTTAAACCAATTCATAAAGGCAAAAATATAAAATTGTTAAAATAATTTATATAATTCCGTTAAAATATATCTTATTTTATTATTTTTGTGAGATGTAAACCTAACAATCACAAAGAAATGAAAAAGTTATTTTACGTAGCGATTATCGCACTTATGACGCTTACTTATGCGTGCGGTCCAAAAGAAACAATTTTTGAACTAACATCAGATTCCGTTATCAGCGCACCTTACGAAGGCGGACAGTACACAATCACATACAATCTCGTCACTGAAGAAGCCAACACCGTAAAGGCTATTGCAGACGACAAGAGCATGATAACATCCATTGACACACAGACAGAAGGATGTATCAACATACAAGTGGCAGAAAACAAGACAGCACAAAATCGTGAAGCGACGATATTAGTCAGCTTCGGAAGCAAATGCTTCGACGTTGTCGTTGAACAAGCTGCTAAAGTAAACGAACCAGAAGACCCAGAAGACCCAGAAGACCCAGGTGATGACAATCCTGACGACGACTATATAATTAATGTAGAAGCAAACCAACTGATTGGTTCTTATCAAGGAGCCAACGTCTTCGGAGATTTAAGTCTTTATTGGATTATCTTAACTAAAGACGGTATTGTCGATGGTGCGACAGTACCTAACTCAGAGTTCTTCCGCTTAGACATTCTCGGTCCAGCACCTGCCGATGAAAACAACATCCGCATTCCTGACGGACACTACAAACTTGACATTGACAACGCTTACGGCAACTATTCAATCATAAAAACAGGCAACACCGACTACGCATACGTCGACTACGCAGGCGAACAATGGTCAACACCATTCACATACGCAGAATTGGACGTCTATGGCAACAGCATGTTCTTGATGGCAGTTGTTGAAGACAAAGAATATCACGTAAGTTTCAACGGCGATTATACTATTGAATACCATAAACTTTCAGAAACCATTTCATCACTTACATCAGACTATGAAATCAACTTGGACAATTGTTCAGGAACAGTGAAAAGTTTCGGCGACTATTGGGGATGCGGATACTGCAACTGGCAGATAGAATTCTTATGCAATGACGGATTGACAGAAGGCACATACCTTGTCTTAGATTTCTTGACAGACACAGACCTCAGCGGTTCATCAGGATTTGAAGGCACATATCGCTCATCAGGATTTATGGAAGATGACCCAACACAGCCAGCATGGGGAGCAAACACATTCGTCCCAGGATTCCGTCTGAGCGATGTTGACAATTATATGTTAGGTTCTATGCTTGTCGACCACATAAACGGCACTGCCGTAGAACAAGCGCCTCTCTTTGGCGGCGAATTCACGGTCACTAAAAACAATAACGGCACGCACACCATTGTAATCAACGCTACTGACGACGCAGTCCCAGCACATAAAATAACACTTAACTGGACAGGCGTGTTAAAATAAGAAAAAGCAGTAAAAAAATAAAAATGCAGAGTGATATTATTTTCAAAAAATAATTATCTTTGCACCGCTAAAGACATAGCGGAGTCGGGTTCTACTAGTCGGTCAGGTAACGACACTCTCACTGTCGAAACAGGGGTTCGAATCCCCTACCCGATACCACAAAAAAAGACAGCTTTAAAATTTAAGGCTGTCTTTTTTTCGTTTATCATTCTCGTTTCTTACAAAACCATTCCGTGGCGTTTCTCTTCTCCGATTGTAGTCTCAGGTCCGTGTCCGCAGTAGCATACCGTCTCATCCGGAAGTTCGTATAATTTGCATTTGATGCTTTCCACGATTTGACTGTAAGAACCGCCTGGCAAGTCGGTACGACCGATGCCGCGATGGAACAAGGTGTCGCCGGTAATCAGAAAATCTTGTTCTTCGCAATAGAAACAGCAACATCCTTGGGCGTGCCCCGGAGTATGAATGACCTTCAACTCATCATCGCCGATATTGATGATCTGGTTGTCGAAAAGTTCGATGCTAGGATAAACTGTATGGTCTTTGTCGTAATTGATTCCGAACGCTCCGGCATAGGCGTAAGCCATTTTGAAATACTCCATCCCGTCAGGATGAGACGCCATAGGAATGTCAAACTTCTTGACCGTTTCATAGTTGCCGAGTATGTGGTCAATATGTCCGTGAGTATTTAAAATCATCAGCGGTTTCAACTGATTTTTTTCAATGAAATCAAACAAAACATTATCCTCTCTCATATTGCAATTTCCCGCATCAACAATGACGCAATCCTTAGACTCATTATATATTACGTATGTATTAACACATATAGGATTAAACCCGAAACATTTAATATTTAGCATATTTTTTATCGTTTAAAATTTCGCTATTTTAAGAAAAAAATCAAAACGAAATTAATTTTTTTTGATAAAAATTTTCAATTAATATCAACAAACTTTTGTTAAAAAAAACAAAAAATCTTTAGCAATTTATTTGTGTATGATATATCTTTTTTATAATTTAGCAAACGTAAAAATCAAGCGATAATTTAATTTAAAAAAAAATCTAATCTATTTAAAATCAATATTTAAGCTATGAGTAGAAAAGCTAATAAAATGCAAGATTTGTTTTCAGCAGTAGATTTTGAAGATAATCCTGTTGCTGAAAAAAATAATGAAAAGATTTTGGTAGATGGTGGAGAAAATTTAAATTCTGAAGAAAAAATTTTTGATAATAAAACTGAAAAAAAAATCGACAAGATGGAAAACAAAGAGTATAAGACATATTCTGTTGAGGAAGTCAAAGATGCGACCATAAAATACTTTAATGGCGACCAATTAGCAGCCGATGTCTGGATGAACAAATATGCTTTGAAGGAT
Organism: Bacteroidales bacterium; assembly: GCA_045656905.1. Lineage (GTDB taxonomy): Bacteria > Bacteroidota > Bacteroidia > Bacteroidales > F082 > Limimorpha. Next base: position 25,843 of record JAZOSA010000085.1, on the reverse strand, counting down.
AGCGACGGCAACATTTTCGAACTCACACCAGACGATATGCATCACCGCATCGCTTCTGAAATAGTTCGCATTGAAAACAGATATCCAAATCCTATGACAGAGGAAGAGGTTTTCGACGTCCTTAAAGATTTCAGATATATCGTTCCTCAAGGAAGCCCTATGGCAGGCATTGGAAACAACTTCCAGATTTCATCTTTGTCAAACTGTTTCGTCATCGGAACAAATGGTCAGTCTGACTCATATGGTGCCATCATGAAGATTGACCAAGAACAAGTTCAGCTTATGAAACGTCGTGGCGGCGTTGGTCACGACCTCTCACATATCCGTCCTGCAGGCAGCCCTGTAAAGAACTGCGCTCTCACATCAACAGGCGTCGTGCCTTTCATGGAACGTTATTCAAACTCAACGAAAGAAGTCGCTCAAGACGGTCGTCGTGGTGCTTTGATGATGAGTATCAGCATCAATCACCCTGACTCAGAAGCTTTCATCGACTCAAAGATGGAACAAGGTCGCATAACAAACGCTAACGTATCTGTACGTATCAGCGACGATTTCATGAAAGCCGTCAAGGATGAAAAGCCTTTCGTACAAAAATATCCTGTCGACTCTGACAATCCATTATATACAAAAGAGATAGACGCTAAGAGATTGTGGAACAAGATTATCCACAACGCATGGCAATCAGCAGAACCTGGCGTTCTCTTCTGGGATACTATCACTCGCGAATCTATTCCAGATTGCTATGCCGACCTCGGTTTCAAGACTTTAAGCACCAACCCTTGCGGCGAAATCCCATTGTGTGCTTACGACAGCTGCCGTCTTCTCGCTATGAACCTCTACAGCTACGTTGAAAATCCTTTCACAGCAAAGGCTCGTTTCAATACAGAACTTTTCGCTAAACACGTCGCTATAGCTCAAAGAATCATGGACGACATCATCGACCTCGAAATTGAAAAAATCGATGCTATCCTTGAAAAAGTCTACTCAGACCCTGAAAGCGATGAAGTAAAGAGATGCGAAGTAGAACTCTGGAAAAACATCCGTAGAAAAGCTCTCCAAGGTCGCCGTACCGGTATCGGCATCACAGCAGAAGGCGATATGCTCGCTGCTCTCGGCAAACGCTACGCATCAGACGAAGCTATCGAATTCTCAACATCAATTCAAAGACTCCTCGCTTTTGAAGCATATAAATCATCAGTTAACCTCGCTAAGGAACGTGGCGCATTTGAAGTGTTCGACGCAAAACGCGAAGAAAACAACCCATTCATCAACCGCCTCCGCGCATTAGATGAAAACTTCTACCAAGATATGGTGAAGTACGGTCGTCGTAACATCGCTATGCTTACTATCGCTCCAACAGGAACTGTAAGTATCTGTACACAAACAACATCTGGTATAGAACCTGTATTTATGGTGTCTTACAAACGTCGTCGTAAAGTCAATCCTAACGACAAAAACGCTAAGGTTTCATTCACAGATGGCGAAGGTAACTCATTTGAAGAATATAATGTGTTCCACCCAAAATTCATCACATGGCTTGAAGTTAACGGATATAACGTTGACGAAGTAAAAGCTTATGAAGATGAAAAATTACAAGAGATAATTGCAAAATCACCTTATTACAAAGCTACTGCTAACGACATCGACTGGGTTAACAAAGTCAAGATGCAAGGTGAAATGCAAAAATGGGTCGACCACTCAATCAGTGTGACTGTCAACGTTCCTGCTGAAACAACAGAAGAACTCGTAAGCCAGATTTATCAAACAGCTTGGGAATGCGGATGTAAAGGTATGACAATCTACCGCGATGGTTCACGCGCCGGCGTCCTCGTTTCAAATAAGAAAGAAGAAAAGAAAAACCCAGAAAACGATATCATTGAAACACATTCACCTATACGTCCTAAGACTCTTGAATGTGACGTCGTTCGTTTCCAAAACAACTACGAAAAATGGATTGCTTTCGTTGGTAAGATCAACAACAAACCTTACGAAATCTTCCTCGGCAAGCAAGACGACTTCTATTTGCCTCCATTCGTTGAAACAGCATGGATTTCAAAGAACAAAGGCGAAGATGGAAGATCAAGATACGACTTGCAATTCCAAGACAAACAAGGTTATAAAGTAACAATCGAAGGACTTTCACGTTCATTCAGCCCAGAATTCTGGAACTACGCTAAGTTGATTTCCGGTATCTTACGTCACGGCATGCCTATTTCAAATGTCGTTACTTTGATTCAAAACTTAAGCGTTGACGAAGACAACATCAATGCATGGAAGAACGGTATCGCTCGCGCATTGAAACGCTACATTCCAGACGGAACTAAAGTCGATAAAGAAGTATGCCCAACTTGTGGCGACGCTCTCGTCTACGAAGACGGCTGCAAGCACTGCAAGAACTGCGGATATTCAAAATGCGGATAATAAAAAAAAGACAGCTGAAAGGCTGTCTTTTTTTTAGTCAATAAGTCTATGAGTCTATAAGTCAATAAGCACTCATAGACTTATTGACTCATAGACTTATTGACTCATCTAGGTCTTCTATTCCGCAAACTTCAAGCTGTATAAAATGCTTTCTTGTTGTCTGAGCAAGTCTCTTTTTTCTTTGTTAGGATAAAATATCCAGCCTTCAGCAGTGACGATTTTTGAACTTGTTGGGTCGACGATGCTGTATGACACGAATGGTCCAGCCATGAAGTCGCCGACGACATTCCACATGCCGCGTGTCTCGACAGCATAACCTGCAGGGAAGTCAGGCAATGCCTTTGAAACAGGTTTTACAAATTCTTTGTCTGTTGTCATATAAGAACCATCGATAGGGCCTGGGATATGTCTTTTTACGATAGAGTCGCGGACTTTGATGATATTATCTAAGTTTAAGTCAGCGGTGTCATTATAAGGTAATTCGTAAATCAAGAATGCCATGCTCTTGTCTTTGTCTTCGTTGCGAATCCACATGAAGTCTTCTTTATCTACGCTAATTCCGTAACCTTCAGGAATAGGCATAGTTACTCCGAATCTTTTCTTTAAATGATCCATAATCTTAGAGTCTCTCATAGGACGGAAATATTCTTGGAAACGTTTTCTTTCGTTGTCGTCGAAGATGAGTTTCAATCCGTCTTTTTGTGTCTCAAAAGCCCTGACCCAAGACTCAGGCGATGATGCTGTTATTCTTATCACGAATTGAGGTTCAGAATCCAAGTTGCGTTGTGTCTCCACCAAAGGATTCTTGATGTCTTTGTCGATTTTTGCGATGATGAGGTTACGATGTTTTTTGAACATATCATTCAGAGCGTCAAGGTTGATATGTGCCACCTTGAAGTTTTTCTCTGGTTGTGGAAGTCCGTATTGTTCTTGTTCGAAGAAGTCGCGGACGGATTGTCCCATCTGTCCGTTCCATTGCTCGTCGTTTTGTGTCACCATAAGGATTTCCGATGAACCTCCAACAGAACGAGCTTTCTTTGCTTCACTGCTTTTCTCATCAACACATGATGAAAACGATGTCAACAATATTAACATCGCTGCTATCAATCTGATGTTTTTCATAATATTATTAATTGTCATTATTATTTTTATTTCTTGAGACGCATCAACGACATTTTGTTTATTTTTATCGGTGTCGTCGACACGTCTTTACATTGTTAATTCTTAATTGTCAACTTCTGTCCAATCTTTAAAACCGACTTGTCAGTTAAACCATTCAGTTTCTTAATCTGTTCAACACTGACGCCATATTTTTTCGAGATGTCCCAAAGGTTGTCGCCTGACTTCACTGTATGAATGACCTTTCCGTTAGACGATGTGTTGCTGGCTTTTATCTTCAGTTTTTGTCCTATTTTAAGCGTTGCGTTTTTGTCGAGATTGTTGAGCGTTCTGATTTGTTCAACGCTGACGCCGTCAAATTTCTTGGCTATATCCCAAAGGTTGTCGCCAGATTTCACTGTATAGATGACGTATCCGCCACTTGTTGTAGTCTGCGTCTGTGTCTGCGTTGTCGTCTGTGTTGCAGGAGGATAGACTTTTAGCTTTTGACCAACACTTAAATTTGTGGATTTCAGATTATTCCAAGTCTTAAGCTCGGTGACGCTGCATTTGTATTTCTTAGCGATGAGGCTGAGATTTTCTCCCGACTTCACTACATGTATTTTTTGTTCTGTTGAGCGTTCCACAGGTTGTGTGTTGCCTGCTTGTGCCATTGGAGCTCCAGAACTATAGACGATGAGTTTTTGTCCAGGATGTATCGTTGTGCTTTTTAATTTATTCCACGTTTTCAATTGGTTGACGCTGATACGATATTTGTTGGCGATACTTCCGAGGCTTTCGCCGCTCTTCACGATATGAACGCTTCTGTCGCTCACTTTCTTCATTTCTTCTTCAAGTTTAGCTCTGTCGATGCCTTTCTTGGTCTTGAATTCGTAGACTTCTTTTTCATGGACTATGAAGCTGTCGATGTATTGCTCTGGAAGTCGTAACGACATAGGTGTCTTTGCGTTGGCAGGGATTATGTCTGCTTTATATTGAGGGTTGAAGAATTTGATGTCTTCCATCGGGATGTTGAGCATTTCGTGAAGCTGGTCGAAATGAAGCGGTTGATGAACCGTCACGCTGTCGACGCCATCAGCCATAATGCCTGGGTCGGTAGGATAGAGGTTGTGTTCTTGTGAATAATTCATCACGTAATTGACAGCAATGAATGCAGGTACGTAACCGCGTGTCTCTTTTGGAAGGAAAGGCCAGATTGCCCAATAGTTTTTCAGTCCGCCAGCGCGACGTATCGCTTTGTTTACGTTGCCGCCGCCTGAGTTGTATGCAGCCAATGCCAAAAACCAGTCGTCGTATTTGTTATAAAGGTCTAAAAGGTGCTGGCAAGCAGCTTCGGTGGCTTTCACTGGATCCATGCGGTCATCGACCAAAGAAGTGACGTTTAACTTATATGTCTTGCCTGTCGCATACATAAATTGCCACAGACCTTTTGCTCCAGCATGTGAACCAGCGCGTGGATTTAAGGCTGATTCAACGACAGCAAGATATTTGATTTCCAAAGGTATATTGTATTTGTCTAAAGCCTGTTCAAACATAGGAAAATATATGTCGGCAAGGCCTAAAATCCTACATGTGTGGTCGCGTTTGTTTACAGCATAAACATCAATGAGACTCTTGACATGCTTGTTGTAAACCAATTCGATAGTCGTCTGTTCTCTTAATTTAGCAATGCGTTCTGCATAAACGCTGTCAGGGAAAGTAGGTATAAAATTATCTGGATAATTGTAAATGTTTTCCGACTTGGAACTGCCTTCTAATTTATGTTGTTCGAAATAAGGAATGTCGGCAATGTTGTCAATCATATCGATCATCTCGTCAGCCTCTTCCACTATTGCTTCGCCAGAATTTTCTTTGTCGATGCGTTCTTGTAACGCCATTTCTAGACTGTCGGGAATAGATTCTGAGTCTATAAGTCCGTAAGTCAATGAGTCTATAAGTTCAAAGTCAGTGTCAAAGTCGGAGTCAGTGAGTCCATAAGTCAATGTGTCTATAAGTTCAAAGTCAGAGTCAATGAGTCCATAAGTCAATGAGTCTATAAGTTCAGTGTCAGAGTCAGAGTCAATGTCAGAGTCAGAGTCAGAGAAAACAACATTTTCCTTATTGTCTTTCTTGAAAATGATAGAAGTATATTTCTCGACGACTTTACAAGAAGTCATTGACAACGCGACAAATAGAGATAATAACAGTAAAGTGTTATGCTTGATTTTTTTCATTTATTACAGATAAAAAATTATGGGTAAATATATTGTGCAAATATAACGTAATAATGGGAAAAATCTTACTTTTGTAGAAATAAAAATCAACAAAAATGAATAGGAATAGCATATCAATTTTATTGTCGGTAATATTTTTAATTACAGGTTTTAGCGTTAAGTCTCAGGAAAATGACGTGCCGTTGTGGCAGAAAATGAAATATTTGTCGGAAGAGGAGATGTATATGACGGTCACGAATCGCGGTTTTGAAGAGACTGCACCTCCGAAGGGTGATGTTCGTTTCCCAGCGGAATATGAGCCGATGCAGGCTGTCATGATTGTTTATCCTCTCGGCATTCCTTTGGAACTCGTGCGTGAGATGGCGGAAGATTGCAAAGTCATTACTGTGGTAAGAAGTGCTAGTCAGAAATACGCAGAAGTTGACTTTAAGTCGGCGGATGTCAATATGGATAATGTAGAGTTTCTAAATGTCGCCACGGATTCTTACTGGATTCGCGACTTCGGACCTTGGTATATTTTCGACGGCAAAGACGCCGCCATCGTCGATAATAAATACAATCGTCCTCGTCCTAACGACGACGTGCTTCCAGGTCATTTCGCTGAATATTGGGACATCCCGATGTATGGAATGAATGTAGTTCATACTGGAGGCAATATGATGCAAGACGGTTTTGGAGCAGGCGTATCCGACGATATCGTTGTGAAAGAGAGCGTTGCTCAAGGCATCACCGAAGATCAGGTCTATGAAAGAATGAAAGACTATCTCGGCATCGACCCTTATCATGTCACCATTGACCCTCAGGGCGATTATATCGCTCACGTCGACTGCTGGGGCAAGTTTTTGGCACCAGACAAAATCATGCTCGCTCGCGTCCCTAAGTCGAATCCTCGCTACGAATATTACGAAGAAGTGGCGGATTATTTCGCTACGACAAACTGTGTCTGGGGTTATCCTTATAAAATCTATCGCGTCGACATTCCTGGCAACGGCGTTATCTCTCCTTATACTAACAGCTTGATTCTTAATAAAAAAGTCCTCGTTCCAATGGGAACATATTCTACTTTCAACGAAAAAGCACTCGCTCTTTATCGTGAGGCGATGCCAGGATATGAAGTCATCGGCATTGAGAACAAGACTTCAAAAGGATGGCTCAACACCGACGCTTTGCATTGCAGGACACGCGGTGTGATGGATTTCGACATGCTTTATATCGACCACAGAAATGTGTTGTTCGGTGAATATGAATGGCAGGATTCTATGGCGGTGACAAGTAAGGTTATAGCTTATAGCGGCGCAGAACTGAAACAAGATTCGCTTCTGGTTTATTACAGCATCAACGGTGGCAAATATCAGGCAATAAAGATGAAACCTACAGCAAATCCTGACGAATACGTCGCTTATATCAAAGGATATAAAAAGGGTTCTAAGGTCAGTTATTATGTCTTCGCCGCAGACGAATCTGGACGTAACAGGCAGCAGCCTATCTTCGGCGAAGTGGAGCCTCATAGTTTTACCATCGCAGGCGAAGAAAATATATTTGAAAATGATTTAGCGGAAATTAAGTTGTTCCCTAATCCTGCAAACGACATTCTGTTTGTTGAAACAGATGAAATCGTTGATGAAATCAGCATTTACTCAATCACAGGCGTTGAATTTTGCCGACAAACAATGGACTACGGACAACAAACTTTGAACATTAACGTTGATGAATTAAAGAGCGGAGTTTATTTCATTAAATTAAGAAGTAAAGGCAAAGAAATAGTGAAACATTTCGTCAAGAAATAATTCTAAAAAAACCGCTGTCCGCTGACCGTAGTCTGCAGTCTTTTTATTATATTTGCAGATTACAATAAACACAATATATATTTACATTTTATGAACGAAAATAATAATAAAAATCATAACGGACAAGGTTTTAAAAAGAAATTTCATCCTCATAAAAAATGGCATAACCATAAAAACCATAATAAAAAAGAAGAAATAGAAAATCAAGTAGAAGATGAGATTTTAGATATTGAAGACATTGAAAATGTTGAAGTTTTGACAGAAGAAGAATTTATCGGCAACACTGAAAACAACGATGTCATTGAAAGTAATGTGGTCTCAGAAAATTCGGAAGAGACTGTTTTATCGCCAAAGAAAGTTGTTAAAGACATTGAAGACGAGAAAGAAGACTTCAACAAACCAGACGACAACGATGATTATTTCATCAAAATCGACTGGCCTCTTCACGACAATATGAAGAAAGAACTGACGCCGGATTTTCATAGAGGATGTCGTATCAAGACTGAAAATTACAGCGTTGGCAGCAATGTGTTACGTCATAACCAGTGTAAATTAGACAGTTTCAACTGGTTGAAAGACTATCAAGAAGTTCCATGTCAAGGAGAATTATTGATTGCTGAGGTTCGTTTCAAGAACGACAGAAAAGACTTTTATAGTTACCCTTCTGAATTGGAACTCATTGAAGGCGAACTTGTTGCAGTTGAGACTGCTATCGGTCACGACATCGGAATTGTCTCTATGGTCGGAAGTCTTGTCGACAAGCAGAGAAAACGTAAAGGCAGCACTTGTCCAGCCAGCGAGTTGAAGAAAATCTATCGCAGAGCTCGCATCGCCGACGTCGAGAAATTCTTGGAATCAACAAGATTAGAAGAACGCACTTTATATCGCAGCCGCGAAATAGCATTGAACCTTAAACTTGATATGAAACTGAACGACATTGAATATCAAGGCGACAAGACCAAAGCGATATTCTATTACACTGCCGACGGCCGCGTCGACTTCAGAGAACTCATCAAGAAATTGGCTGAAGAATTCCATATCAGAGTTGAGATGCGCCAAATCGGTTTCCGTCAGGAATCAGCAAAACTCGGCGGCATCGGTTCATGCGGACGTGAGTTGTGCTGCAGCTCTTGGATAACTAATTTCCAATCAGTTACGACAAATGTTGCGAGAATACAACAACTCTCTCCTAACCCACAGAAACTCGCAGGACAATGCGGCAAATTGAAATGCTGCCTCAACTATGAATACGACACTTACGTCGACGCATTGAAGGCATTCCCTGATAATCACATAGTTCTCAGAACAAAGAAAGGCGACGCTTCTTATAATAAAACAGACGTGTTCAAAGGCTTGATGTGGTATTCTTACGTCTTCGATAGAAATAACATGATGGCGATACCTGCTGAGAAAGTCAAGGAAATCATTGACATGAACAATAAAGGCAAAATGCCAGAACAACTTGAAGATTACGCATTTATCAAAGAACAACGTAATACAGAATACGGCGAAGAAGGTCAAAATGTCGATTTAAGCAAACTCGAATAGTATATGGCATATCTTAAGAAAATAAGTTTTATATTGTTGATTGTTACAGTCTTATCGTCATGTGTCAATAAAAATGTCATCTTTGACGAAAGCGTTGTCATTTCAAACGCAACATGGAACAATCAAGATTTTCCATATTTCGATGTTAACGTAGAAGATACAACATCTGCATATAACTTCTATCTGAATATCAGACATTTGGAAAATTACAGATATAGCAACTTCTATATGTTCTTACATACTACTTTCCCTGATGGAAACCAGACACACGACACGATAGAATTGGTTCTTTCATATCCTGATGGTCGTTGGATTGGCAAGGGAAGTGGCAGCATGCGAGATAACAACATATTGTTAAACAATAATTTACATTTCCCTGCGAAGGGTAATTATCGTTTTGAAATAGAACAAGCGATGAGAGAATCAGTTCTTGAAGGAATAACTGATGTCGGTCTTCGTTTTGAAATTAACAATTAACAAATAACAATTGAGGTGTTAGAGTAGAGACTCATCCCTTGTGACGTCTTAAGTAACAGAGACGCTAAGACACCAAGTCTATGAGGTCTCAAATCCAAAAAAATAAAAATATGGCAGAGGTAAAAAAAGAAACAAAAGATAAAAAGAAAAAAGTCGCCAAAGAAAAAGGTATCCGTTGGTATCTTGTTGTTCTTTGGTCGATGTTTGTGTTGGGCGTCACATGCGTCTTCGGTTTATTTTATGGCATCAGTCATGAATGGTTTGGCGACATGCCGACGTTTGAAGAATTGGAGAATCCGTCAACGAACCTTGCCACCGAAATCATCTCTGCCGATGGCAAAGTGCTTGGAACATATTACATTGAAAACAGATCTAACGTGAGTTATAGCGAGTTGTCACCTCATTTGGTAAATGCCTTGCTTGCTATTGAAGACATCAGATTCTACGAACATTCCGGCATCGACCAACGAGCTTTGTTGCGCGTAGTATTCGGTCTTGCTACAGGAAACGACAAAGGCGGCGGCAGTACTCTGACACAACAACTTGCGAAGAATCTGTTCCCTCGTGGAGAAAACCTCAGCGCACCGCAACTCGTGATTCGTAAGTTCCAAGAATGGGTCACAGCGACAAAGTTGGAATACAACTATTCCAAAGACGAAATCCTCGCGATGTATCTCAACACCGTTTTCTTCGGACATAACGCCTATGGCATCAAGAAAGCAGCAGAGACATTCTTCAGTCTTGAACCAAAAGACTTGAACATAGAACAAGCATCTCTTATGGCAGGCGTCGTCAACGCTCCATCACGTTTCAGTCCAATAAGAAATCCAGAAAGAGCGTTGCAACGTAGAAATTTAGTAATCAGTCAGATGGCGGTTTATGGATATATCACTCCAGAAGAACGTGACTCCATCTCACAGATTCCTATCGACATGTCAAACTTCGGCGTCCTAGACCATAACACAGGACAAGCGACATATCTCAGAGAATATCTCAGACAAACACTTCACGAATGGTCAAAGACACGCACAAAACCTGACGGCACAAATTATAACATCTATAAAGACGGTTTAAAGATTTATACAACCATAGATTCAAGAATGCAACGTTATGCTGAAGAAGCTGTGAGAGAACATCTTGCGTTAGACTTGCAACCTGCATTCAACAGACATTGGAAAGGTTATACCAACGCTCCATTCTCACTCGAAAAAAGTGAAATAGACAAGCTTATGGAGTCGTCGATGAAACGTTCAGAACGTTATCGTAAGTTGAAAAACGACGGTGTCAGCATGGATTCTATCAAGAAAAACTTCAAGACTCCAACTAAAATGACGGTGTTCTCTTGGGACGGACCTATCGACACAATCTTGACACCTATGGATTCTATGCGTTATTACAAGTCATTCTTGCAATCGTCATTGATGTCGGTCGAGTCACACACAGGACACGTGAAGGCATATGTTGGCGGCATCGACTATAGATTCTTCAAATATGACCATGTAACGCAGGCTCGCCGCCAAGTGGGTTCAACATTCAAACCATTCCTTTACGCACTCGCGATGCAGGAAGGCGAATTCACGCCATGTACAACAGTTCCGAATATCAGCTACAGCATCGAGATGCCTGACGGCAATTTCTGGGAACCAAGAGACGCTGGCAAGAGCAAGTTCGGCGAAGAAGTCACACTGAAATGGGCGTTGGCACAGTCGAACAACCGCATATCAACATATCTCATGAAACGTTTCGGTCCAGAAGCCGTTATCGAGATGGCTCGCAGAATGGGCGTCACTTCCGACATTCCAGCAGTGCCTTCTATATGTCTCGGCGTTTGCGACCTCTCCTTATATGAAATGGTCGGAGCATTGAACACATTCGCCAACCAAGGCGTTTATATCAAACCAATTTTCATCACTAAGATTGAAGATAAAAACGGCAACGTGATAGAATATTTCAACACAGAAGAAGTCGAGGCGATGGACCAAATCACTGCTTATAAAATGGTAGAACTGATGAAAGGCGTCGTACAAAGCGGTACCGGCGTACGTCTGAAATATAAATACGGACTTAAAAATCCTATCGCTGGCAAAACTGGAACTACTCAAAATCAAAGCGATGGATGGTTCATGGGCATCACTCCTGACCTTACAACGGGCGTTTGGACTGGCGCAGAAGACAGAGCCGTACACTTCCGCACAATAGGTCTCGGTCAAGGTTCTAATATGGCATTGCCTGTCTGGGCTTTGTATATGCAAAAAGTTTACGCCGACAGCACTCTGAATATCAGCAAAGGCGACTTCCAAAAACCACTTAGCGACGTAGCATTGGAATTCGACTGCGAATTATATGAACAAGAACAAAGCCAAAAGAATCAAGTCGTTACAGAGGAAGAGGAGTTTTAATTGTTTGTAGAGACGTCACCCCTGTGGCGTCTGAAGAATTGAGGATGTGGTGTAACAAATAATATTTTTGGAGGTAATAAATAACAGATTAAAAAATAAAAAGTTATGGCATCAAATTTCGTAGATTATGTAAAGGTGTTCTGCCGTTCAGGTAATGGCGGAGGAGGATCATTGCACTTTCATCGTGCAAAATATGTTCCTAAAGGTGGCCCAGATGGTGGCGATGGTGGTAAAGGTGGTGATGTTATAATGAGGGGCAACGCTCAGCTATGGACATTATTGCATCTACGTTATACAAAGCATTTGTTTGCTGAAGACGGCGGTCACGGCGGCGACGCCTTGCGCACTGGCGCCAACGGCAAAAACATATACGTCGACGTGCCTCTCGGCACCGTGGCTTATGATGCTGAGACAAGAGAACCACTAGGCGAGATAACAGAAGACAAACAGGAAATCGTATTGAAAAAAGGCGGACGCGGCGGCAAAGGCAATGCTTTCTTCAAGTCGGCAACGATGCAGGCTCCTAAGTTCGCTCAACCAGGCGAGCCTTGCGAAGAAGGTTGGATAGTGATAGAACTGAAACTCCTCGCTGACGTCGGTCTCGTAGGTTTCCCTAATGCAGGAAAATCAACATTGCTCTCAGTGGTGTCGGCAGCAAAACCTGAAATAGCCGACTATCCATTTACAACATTGACACCTAACCTCGGCATCGTGCCTTATTATGACATGAGATCATTCATAATGGCTGATATCCCTGGTATCATAGAAGGCGCATCAGAAGGCAAAGGTCTAGGTCTTAGATTCTTACGTCATATTGAGAGAAACTCAATACTACTCTTTATGGTGGCAGCCGACAGCGAAAACGTGAAGGAGACGTACGATATCTTGCTTAAAGAATTGAAGACATACAACCCTGAACTCCTCGATAAGAAACGTATTCTCGCAATAAGCAAAAACGACCTTATCGACGATCAACAGAGAAAAGACATCAAGAAACATCTTCCTAAAAAAGTCCCTCATATCTTTATCAGCTCGGCAACAGGCGAAGGAATTAAAGAATTGAAAGACTTAATCTGGAATAGTATCAACGAGGAATAAAAATTTGACTAAGGCTATTGAACTAAGGGCATTGAACCATTAAAAGTTCTTAGTTCAATAGCTTTAGTTCTTAGTTCAAAGTCAATGTCAAAAGTCAAAGCCATATTATTATTTGTAGCACTCGCTCACTGCTCACTACTCACTGCTCAAAACCCGTCAGTGTCTGAGTCAGCGTCAAAGTCAGTATCTGAGTTGTTGCATAAAAACAACAAAGTCATCAAGACTATGCTCGACTACAGATATAAAGGTGGCAGCGGTGCTTTTGAGCGCGACTTTTTCATACACGTCGATTATAATAAGATATCACGCCAGAGCTGCACGATAGGAACAACGATAATGATGTTTACCGTGCATTGCGACGGCACTCTCGGCGAATTCAACATCATCAATCCGCTCAACGATTATCTTAACTCTCAACTGCAGAAGTTCTTCCTGATGACAAAAGACAACTGGAACGAATGTCAAAACAGCGATTACGAATATTTTGAAATACCAATAGTCTTTACCATCGAAGGACTTGAAACAGACGCAATAGGTTTTATCACGAATTATGATGATGAAATCGGATATCCTTGTAAAAACGACAGTCATTTCAAAGAAGAGTTTCAGAAGTTTAAGGAGAAGAAACCCAAGAAAGCCTTGAACGCCTTAAACGAATTAATAAGAAGAAACCCTTATAATGATTTGTATATCAACGAAAAAGACGACTTGTTGAATAAATTCCCCAATCTGAAAAAATAATATCTAAACATACACTTATCCCTCTAAACACCCCTCCCCAAACAACTATAAACTATACACTTTATATGGACACCAAATTATTCCTCTTCTTAAACGGACTTCACGCCGACTGGCTCGACCCGATTATGATATTCATTTCCGGGAAGCTGACTTGGTTGCCGTTTTATTTGGTGTTGCTGTTTTTGGTCATAAAGAATTATAAGAGACAAAGCATATTAATTATAATAGGTATCATTCTTTTGATTGTCTGTTCAGACCAAGTCTCGTCGAGTATCTTCAAGCCGCTTTTCGAGCGTCCTCGACCATGTCATAATGAAGCGATTAAGGATTTGGTTTACCTCCCTACCGGACACTGCGGCGGAGCCTACGGATTTATTTCATCTCATGCCTGCAATGCTTTCGCACTCGCGGTTTTCATCACGAAAATATTAAAGGAACATTATTCCAAGATTGCATGGGTGATGTTTGTCTGGGCGTCGTTAGTCGCTTACAGCAGGATTTATATGGGCGTGCATTATCCTGGCGACATCCTTGTCGGAGCAATAGTCGGTTCGATAATAGGAATCCTGATTTTTAAACTCTACAGTTTATGTCTGAAGACAAAGGTTAAAACCGACTGTTAATTTCAACTTTAAAACAGAAAGACGCATCAACGAAACCTTGTTTATTTTCATCGGTGTCGTTGACACGTCTCTACTGACCGCTGATAGCTGACAGCTGACAGCTAATTTTCAATTTAAATAATTCCCGGAATCCTCATCCATTCTTTTCCTTCAGCGCAGCAAGCTTCTACTTCTGCCACTGTCTTTGGTATCGGACGACCGAGAACTCTGTTGCCTTCTGCTGTAATCAACAAATCATCTTCAATTCTGATTCCGCCGAAGTCTTTGAAAGTCTCAACTTTATCGTAGTTGATGAATTCTTTATGTTTGCCTTCTGCTTTCCAAATGTCTATCAATGTTGGAATGAAATAGATTCCAGGTTCGTCAGTAACAACCATTCCTGGTTTCAAGACCTTACCGAAGCGTAATCCTCTGAAACCTTCTTTTGTTGAACGTGGAGTTTCTGCATCATAACCGACGTTATTTTCTCCAAGTCCTTCCATATCATGAACATCCATACCCATTGCGTGACCGAGTCCGTGAGGCATAAATAAATAATGTGCGCCAACTGCCAATGCATCGTCGACATTACCTTTCATCAAACCTACTGCATTCAAGCCTTCGATGATAGTGCGGACAGCCAAAGTATGCATGTCGAAATATCTGATGCCTGGACGTGTGTTTTTAACGACTTCCATATTGGCTTTCAACACAATATTATAAATGTCGCTTTGACGAGTGTTGAACTTGCCGCCTACTGGAATTGTACGAGTGAAGTCGGAAGCGTAGTAATTCTTTGTCTCAGCGCCTGCGTCACAAACGACCATTCTTCCCTCTTGAAGTACGTTGTTATGATTGTGGTTGTGAAGAGTTTGACCATCAACGCTTAAGATAACTGGGAAAGAAACGCCGTAGCCATTTGATATAGCGACGCCTTCAACAGCACCAGCAATTTCTTGTTCAATGACGCCCGGTTTACACATCTTCATCGCTGTGGTGTGCATGAAATATGCAGTATTAGCAGCCTTTTCCATATCTTCAATCTCGACTTCAGTCTTGATTTCACGAAGCTTAACGACTTCTTGAATAAGTTCTTGACTTACATATTTTGAAAGGCTGTCGATATCGGTGTTGAACCATTTAGCGAGTTTGATTTTCATATCGCCGCGGTAAGGAGGAAGCATGTGGATTTGTCTTCCTTTAGCGACTGCATCGCGGAGGTATTCACCGAAACCGTTGATGTCGCGGGTTTGTTTCACAGCAATCATCTCGCCTTGCTCTGTAAGAGATGGAAGGTTGCCGCACCAAATAATATCGTCGATTGTTATTTCTCTACCGAAAAGAATTTCCTCGCCAGACTCGAAGTCGATGACACCGACCAAGTCAGGAGTGTCGAGACCGAAGAAATAAGTGAAGTTACTATCTTGACGATAGCGATAAGTGTTGTCAGGATAATTGAGAGAAGCCTCGTCGTTAGCAGGGAAGAATGCCAAACCTTTGAGACCTGATTTTAATAAAGCGGCGCGACGGCCAGCGAAAACTTCTTTTGAAAACATAGTATTTATTCTTTTTAAGGACAACAGTCAACAGACAACGGTCAACAGTCAACTGTCTTCATCCACATTAATTATTATCTTTAACCTTTAGACTTTTGTCTTTAGTCCTTAGACATTTTCATTGCAACAAAGATAATGATTTTTGTTGGTTAATTTATCTTTTTGAATTAATAAAATGTTATATTTGCAAAGCTTATTCGCGTCATTTTTTGAAGAGAATAAGATGAATAATCACGTCATAAAAACAAAATAATATGAAAGCGACATGGATATGGCAACATAAAAATTGGCCTAATTTCTATTGGGATGATAGTAAAATAATCACTTTATTATCACGAGTCAGGATGTTACAAGGAAAGTTATTAGGCGAACTAAACACATTTGGTTTTGAATTACAGAATAACGCATCATTAGAAATAATAACCACTGACGTGATTAGTTCATCAGAAATCGAAGGCATTATATTGGATCCTGCAAGAGTTAGATCGTCAGTTGCATCGCGCTTGGGATTAAGCACCCAAGGACTTCCATCTCCCGACCATTACACTGAAGGCGTTGTTCAGGTAATGATGGATGCTATAAAGAATTATAATGAAGCTTTGACAAAAGAGCGACTTTGTAACTGGCATGCTGCACTTTTCCCTACAGGCAGAAGCGGAATGTATAAAATATCCGTCGCAGAATATCGACAAGGCGAAGAGCCTATGCAGATTGTATCTGGAGCAATGGGACATGAAAAAGTTCATTACGAAGCCCCTTCATCTTCTAATATTCCTCATGAAATGGATTTATTTTTGGAATGGATAAACAAACCTTGCGATATCGACCCAGTAATAAAAGCAGCAATCGCGCATTTGTGGTTTGTCGCCATACACCCTTTTGATGATGGAAATGGAAGACTCACACGTACCATTACGGATATGATGCTCTCCAGATCTGACGGACAAAGATTACGTTTCTATAGTATGTCTGCTGAAATAATGAGGAAACGTAATTCTTATTATGAAATATTACAAAAAATAACGACAGGAGATCTCTGCATTACAGATTGGCTGTTATGGTTTTTTGAAACAATGGAAAGTGCCATCATTCGTTCTTACGATACACTTTTGAAGATAAGAAAGAAAGCTATTTTCTGGCAGAATAACAGCGAAGTCACTTTTAACGAAAGACAGGTTAAGATTTTAAATCGACTGCTCGATGGTTTTGAAGGAAAACTCACGACATCAAAATATGCCAAGATTTGTCACACTTCACAAGCGACAGCATTGCGCGACATTCAAGATTTACTTGAACGCGACATCCTTGTTAAAACCGAAAGTGGCGGCAGAAGCTCAAGTTATGAGATGAAGTAATTCATATACAATCAAGAGACGTATCAATGACAACAACATTGACACGTCTCTACATTTTTTAGACGCCACAGGAGTGACGTCTCTACAATATTAAAACTCCCATTTAACGCCAAGGCATGGATTGACGTAGAATCTCTTGCCTTGTGTCAAACCGCTGAAGTTACAAGACATTTCTACTTCACCGCCGACACTGAGATTTGGACAGTTGAAGAATTGTCCTACATTATACCAAATCTGAGGTTCTGTGATGAAACTGAAATTTGTCTCATATGGCAAAATCTCGTCAGCCCAAATATTCTTTTCCCACCAGAAATCTGCGAAACCGTTAAATCTCAAGCCTTTGACATTGAAGATGTCTTGCATTCCCCAAACCAAAGAAATCTGCATAGGAATCATTTGTTCTTTCTTGAATATTTCCTTATACAAAACTGCCACTGTCAAAGTGTTTCTGTAGTCTTTTGAGTGGAAGAAATATTCAGCACCGAACATCCAAGTATTGTTGATGTTATAGCCGAATGTCGCTTCGCCGATATTATAAACGCCGAGACCGCCGGCATATTCAACGTGTGCGCTTAAGTCTTTTAACTTAGAATTTTGCCAGAAGTTCAAAGAACGCTCGATTTCCATATAAGTACCCATCATGCCATGATTATCAGGAGCATTTTTTCCATCATGATAGAAATCAACGAAGAAGAAAGTGCCGCCCCATTTGTCGGCTTTATACATTTCAAATGTAGTTGTAATGTATTGACGTTCACCGCCAAAATCGTACATAACTTGAAGGTTCTGTGCTTTTGAAGCAAAACCTAATCCCATGAAAATCATGAGAACTAAAATTGATAATGTCTTTTTCATGTTGTTTATTTTTTAATGGTTAATTTTTAAGTCAACGGACAACAGACTACGGTCAACAGTCTTTGTCCAAATTTATTAATTATGCATTATGAATTATGCATTGCATTCTCAATTTCCTCCACTTCTATTGGAAGTCCTTCGAAGAGATTTATTGGTTCGCCTTCTGTTATGAGGAGGTCGTTTTCGATTCTGATGCCGATTCCTTCTTCTCTGATGTAGATTCCCGGTTCGCAGGTGAGAATCATTCCTGCTTTGAAAGGTTCGAACTTATCGACGCTATCGTGAACGTCGAGTCCGATATGATGCGCCATTCCGTGCATGAGATATTTTCTATACAAAGGAGCATCAGGATTTTGATTCTTAACATCTTCCGCTGTAAAGAGACCGAGTTTTATCATCTCTTGTTCCATCAGTTTATATGTCGTTCTGTTAATTTCGTCGATGGTTCCGCCTACCTTATATAATTTAGTGATTTCCTTCATGACGCGAAGCACTGCGTTGTAACAGTCTTTCTGTCTCTCAGTAAATTTTCCGTTGATAGGAATTGTGCGGCTCAGGTCGGAGGAATAGTTTTTATATTCGCAGCCGATGTCGAAAAGAATCAAATCGCCGTCTTTCAAGATTTTATTGTTTGCCGAATAATGAAGGCAGCAGGCGTTTTTACCAGCAGCGACTATTGGATAATAAGCGTGACCATTTGCGCCATTATATTTAAAAATGTATTCTATCTCAGCCTGAATCTGATATTCATAAACATCTGGTTTCACAGTTTTAAGGCAACGACGGAAAGCCTCTGCTGTGATGTCGCAGGCTTGTTTTGTCACCTCTATTTCCTCTTGCGACTTAATCATACGCAACTTATTTAATATAGGAGCGCTGCGTTCAAATTTATGCAGAGGGAATTTTGCCTTAATCTCATTGAGAAAACGTTGCTGAATCGTTGTCACCTTACATTCATAGCGAGGATATTCAAAAGTGTTGAGATAAATCGTCTCGCAAGAAAGAGCGATGTCTTGAAGCACGCTTTCAAAACTATCGGAATACATCACGTTGGTTACACCTGATATTTCCGCAGCTTCTTTAGAATCAATCATTTCGCCGCGCCAGATAACTTTATTTTCGCTGTAAGGTTCAACGAAGAGAATCTCGCGCATAGCAGGATTCGGATGGTTTGGACATAATATAAGGTATGCACAATCGCGGTCGATGCCTGTCAGATAAAAGAAGTCCGACTGCTGACGATAAGGATAGAACTGGTCGCCATTACGAGGCATCTCTTCATTGGCACAAAACACCGCCATCGAGTTTTTCGAAAGTTTTTCCGAGAAATTCTTTCTGTTATTAACAAAAAGATTTTTATCTATAGTATTGTTATTCATATATGTTTTTACTTGAATAAAACTTATTTTTCGACTTTCAAAAGTAATAAAATATTACATAAATAAAAAAAAAGACCAAAGATTATAAAACCTTTAGCCTTTTGTCATTAGTCTTTTGTCTATTATAAAAACTTAAAACCGAGTGTTAAAGTAAACACATTCTGTTTTGCATCATCACCGAGTTCTATATCATAAGGAAGCTCAATATCATCATCCATCGTTTCCGTCAACCCGAGACTATAGCCCAGGTCGAAGGTAAAACGCCATATGTCAAGGCCAAAGTTAAGAGCTGCGCCTACACAAACATCTTCTGTCACCGAGTCTTTCGACTTTATTGTAAATGAATCTGATGTAAACTTCGTCTTACCCACCGCGAAATAGAAGACAGGAGCGGCAGTCACTCGCATCTTAATAAAATCCAAATCAAGGAATTGATATCCAATATGAATAGGCAAGATAAAATTGCTCTGATTGGCGGTCATAGTCGGAGGATTTGAAACACCCAGCAAACGTATTTCTACCATCTTACTCGACTTGGCGTACAACAACTCCGGTTGAATAACGAGTTTGCTGATGGCCACACGGCCGAAAACGCCGAATGTCATATTACCTTTGAAATCAGACATCAGATCCACTTTCTTCAAAGACAACTTCGTTGCCTGATAACCGATCTTAGGACCTATACAGATATCAAACTGCGCATTGGCAATCGTTGTCATACAAAGCACAACGAATAATAACAATAGTTTTTTCATATACCAAAACTTAAATTTTATCTTCTACAAAAATAACATTTTTATTATCAAATTATTTCAAATCATTTTAAAAAAAATTGTAATTTAGTAAATTCAAACTTTTAATTTAATGAAAAAAATTATCCTTACTTTAACAATAGTTATTTTAATGACTATCAATGGTTTTGCTCAATACAAACCATTTCAGTTCGGATTAAACATTTCGCCTAGCATCAACATAACAAAATCCAATTGCGACTTTATTGAAGAAACCGGAAGTCACATGTCATACAATTGGGGATTGATAGGAAATTTCTATTTGGTTGAAAACTATGGCATTTCAACTGGTTTTAACATTTTGAATTTAAGAGGTGCGTATACGTACAACGACCCGACAGTCGGGGAAATATCCTCCTACATCAAGAATTCATATATTGAAATTCCTTTGTCAATGACTATGAGAACCGAGAAGATAGGCAAATTCAGAATCGTCGGTAACATAGGATACGGATTAGGATTCAAGCTCAAATCTTATCAAGTCGCTATGGACAGCAGCACCAATCCCGTGGAAATCAACGATCAGTTCAGGTTGCTTCGCCACGCTTTGATTTTAAAAATAGGCACTGAATTCAACGTATACAAATCCAGCTGTTTATCAGCGCATCTTGTCTATAACAACAATTTTTCAAATATTTACAAAAACAACAATACTTCCGAACCTAATATATCTTTGAACAGTTTAAGTCTCGAGATTGGTTTCGTGTTTTAATTTCTTGGCAATATGAAAATCACATTAGCACAGATAAATCCCATCATTGGCGACATCGACGGCAACAAAGAGAAAATCATCGCTGCTGCCCAACAGTCTAAAGGTTCTTCTTTAGTGATATTCCCTGAATTGTCGTTATGCGGTTATCCTCCTTATAACTTATTAGTCTACACCGACTTCATCGAACGCTGCGAGAAAGCCATCGACGAAATAGCAGAACGCTGCGACAACATACCTTTGTTGATAGGCGCGCCTGTTAGAAACACTTCTGGCAAAGGCAAACCTCTTTTCAACGCCGCTGTTTTCTTACATCAAGGCAAACGTCAGATTTTCAAGAAGAAAAATGTAAACTCTGATTATTTTGAAGTCGCAGACGAAACCAAAATATTACAACTCGGTTGTATGAAAGTCGCCGTCACCATCGGTGAAGACCTTTATAATATTGGCGAAGACGAATTTCTCATGACAAATCGCATCGATGATTTTGAAGAAAAACCAGAAATCATCGTCAACCTTGCAGCCGACAGATTTGATTATCAACGCGCCGCCAAGAGAAGAGAGATCCTCCGTATGACAGCGTTAAAACACGAAATACCATTGATTTACGTCAATCAAGTAGGTGGCAACGCCAACCTCATTTACGACGGCGGTTCCATGGTGTTCGGATATATGGGCTACGTCGTCAAGAGTCTGCCTTTCTTCAACGAAGAAGTAGCGACATTCGACTGCGAACTCTTCATCTCAATGAAACGCGAAGACAACCAAGTCATTCCTTCCAAGATGGAACTCATTCACGACGCCTTAGTCCTCGGCATCCGCGATTTCTTCAACAAACAAGGATTCAAGAAAGCAGTGTTAGGATTATCCGGAGGATTAGACTCAGCTCTCGTGATAGCATTGGCTGCCAAAGCATTAGGACCAGAAAACGTATTAGGCATCTTGATGCCGTCGCAATATTCCACCGACCATTCCGTCAGCGACGCCATCGCATCAGCGGAAAACCTCGGCTGCCCTTACCACATCGTGCCAATAAAAACAGCCTTCGATGCTTTTGAAGAGACATTGAAACCAATATTCAACGATATGCCATTCGACGTCACAGAAGAAAACCTTCAGGCAAGAAGCCGCGGCGTCATCGTGATGGCGATATCAAATAAATTCGGTAACATCTTATTAAATACCAGCAATAAAAGCGAAGCGGCAGTCGGTTACGGAACACTCTACGGCGACCTCTGCGGAAGTCTCTCCGTCATCGGCGACCTTTACAAGACCGAAGCCTTTGAACTCTGTCGCTACATCAACCGCGACAAAGAGATAATACCTTGGCACACAATCAACAAACCGCCATCAGCAGAGCTGCGTCCTAACCAACAAGACACCGACAGTCTGCCAGATTATCCAGTCTTGGACGCCATCCTTTATCAATACATCGAATGCTCGAAGAGCGCGGAAGAAATCATAGCGCAAGGCTTCGACGAAGCAATCGTAAACAAAACAGTGAGAATGGTTTATCGCAACGACTTCAAGCGATTCCAGATCGCTCCTGTCTTGGCGATTTCGCCTAAGCCATTCGCAATGAGAGAAATGCCTATCGTTAAAAAATAATAACATCAGTGGCACACCATAGGATTCATAACGCAGAAGAAGACCAACGCAAGCGTGACGAGCGTTACGCTCTGATGACGCAGTCGCCCGTCAAGAAGCTGGTGCTTAAGATGTCGGGACCGACTATTATCAGTATGCTTGTTACTTCGTTTTATAACATCATCGACGCTGCCTTTGTGGGACATATCAGCACTGAGGCCACAGCAGCGGTCGGGGTGTCGTTTGCGTATATGACATTCATCAACGCCATCGGATTTTTCTTCGGTCACGGTTCAGGCAACTTCATCTCGCAAGTCTTGGGAGCGCGTAACTATTCCGAGGCCGAGAAAATGGCAGCGACTGGGTTCTTGTCGCCATTCATCTTCGGCGCGATATCAGGTTTGTTAGGACTTATATTTTTAACGCCATTGTCGCGAGCCATCGGCGCGACGCCCGACATAATATCGCAATCTAATGATTATCTGTTTTATATCCTGATAGGAACGCCATTCATGATGTCGGCGCTGACACTGAACAACCAACTACGACTACAAGGCAACGCGCGTTACGCCATGATAGGAATAACGACAGGCGCAGTGCTCAACATCATCCTCGACGCCGTCTTCATCTTAATATTCGACATGGGTGTGACGGGAGCGTCATTAGCGACACTTATAAGTCAGATTATCAGCTGGATAATGTTGCTTATAGGCACTCGTATGGGAGGCAACGTTCATATCAGATTGAAGAACTTCTCTCCTACCTTAGAAAATTTCAAGCAGATATTAGACGGCGGGTTGCCATCATTATGTCGTCAGGTATTAGCCTGCACTTCAACTATTTGCCTCAACCACGCGGCCGCGATATACGCTACATCAGGTAACGAAGCATCAACAATAGCTGCATTCTCTATTGTTTCAAGATGTATGATGTTCGCCTTCTCCATAGTGCTAGGCATCGGACAAGGATTCCAACCAATATGCGGTTTCAACTACGGAGCCAAACTTTACGCAAGAGTAAGAGAGTCATACACTTTCACTATGAGCATCATGACGATGTTCTTACTTTTCTCTGGAACATTAGGCTTCATCTTCGCTCCAGAAATCATCAGTTTCTTCAGAAACGAAGACGCCGAACTCATCGCCATAGGAACAAGAGTATTACGTTGGCAATGTATCTCCTTCCCTCTCATAGGATTATCAACATCGACGAATATGTTGCTGCAGACATTGAGAAAGACATGGCCAGCGACGATATTGTCAATGTGCCGTCAAGGAATATTCTTCCTTCCAATATTATACATCGCACCATTATTCCTTGAATTACAAGGCGTTGAGATAACACAAGCCATCGCCGACGTATTCACGTTCTTATTAGCAATACCAATGGCGGTGAAAGTGTATAAGGCACTGAGATACTAAGTCACCAAGTCACTGAGTCACTGAGTCACCAAGATAATAACCCCTAACCAAAAATCTTTAGTCATTAGTCTTTTGACTTTAGTCATTTTTTGGGCGTTCGGCTATCGCCGCCGGGCTTTCCGCTATATCTTTGCTCCGCTTCATTCTCGTCTCGCTTACTCAAAATATGAACTCGTCACTTCGACAAGCTCAGTGACCTCGTCCCCATCCCCGAACCTCGTTCCCGTTTACGCTCCGCAAAGGATGCCGCTCCAATCCCTAACGCTTGGGGCGATTAAAACCAGAAAAATCTCAGAAATCCAGGTATCCGTCAATTCCAGAAACCCGTTGAGACGCCACAGGGGTGACGTCTCTACAACCCTAACTCCTAACTAATAAGGCGTGCCTTACGCCAAATCTGTCTCGCCCCTTCAGGGCTCAATGCCACCCTAATTTTCAACTTTCAACTCAAAAAAATCTTTTGTCTTTTGTCTTTTGTCTTTTGCCTTTTTATTATATTTGCAAGTTTAATAGAATTTAAGAAAAATCAACATATTATGTTAAGCGAACAAGAACAAATAAGAAGGAACTCATTAAACGAGTTATACAAATTAGGCATCAATCCTTATCCACAGGCAGCTTATGAAGTCAATGTCAACACAGCACAAATCGCTGAAGAATTCGACGACAATGACTTATCAAAATTTGAAAACGTAAGCATCGGCGGTCGTATCATGAGCCGTCGTATCATGGGCGCAGCTTCATTCTGCGAGCTTCAAGACGCTCACGGTCGCGTACAAATCTACATCAAACGCGACGAGATTTGCCCAGGCGAAGATAAGACATTATACAACGTGGTTTTCAAACGTCTCCTCGACATCGGCGACTTCATCGGCGTTAAAGGTTTCGTCTTCCGCACACAAGCTGGCGAAGTTTCTATCCACGTAAAAGAATTGACAGTGCTCAGCAAGTCATTGCGTCCACTTCCAATCGTAAAGGAAAAAGACGGCGTCATCTACGATGCTTTCACCGATCCAGAACAACGCTATCGTATGCGTTACGTTGACTTAGTCGTTAATGAAAATGTGAAGAACATCTTCATCGCTCGTACTAAGATCATCAACTCAATGCGTAACTTCTTCAACGAAAGCGGCTACCTCGAAGTAGAAACTCCAATCTTACAATCAATCCCTGGCGGTGCAACAGCACGTCCTTTCATCACTCATCACAACGCTCTCGACATCCCTATGTACATGCGTATCGCTAACGAGCTTTATCTCAAACGTCTCATCGTTGGTGGCTTCGACGGCGTGTATGAGTTCTCACGTAACTTCCGCAACGAAGGTATGGACCGCACTCACAACCCTGAGTTCACATGTATGGAAATCTATGTCGCTTACAAAGACTACATCTGGATGATGGACTTCACAGAAAGAATGATCGAACGCGTCGTGACAGAAGTGTTCGGCACTGACACAGTGAAAGTCGGCGACAATGAAATATGCTTCAAACGTCCTTTCAAACGCATCTCTATGATCGACTCTATCAAAGAAAAAACAGGCGTCGACATCACAGGCATGGACGAAGCACAACTCCGTGAAGTTTGCAAAAACCTCGAAATCGAAATCGACGACACAATGGGTAAAGGCAAACTCATCGACGAAATCTTCGGAGCAAAATGCGAAGGCACATATATCCAGCCAACATTCATCACCGACTACCCAGTTGAAATGTCACCATTATGTAAACGTCACCGTGAAAATCCAGAACTCACAGAACGTTTTGAATTGATGGTAAACGGCAAGG
>JAZOSA010000084.1:0-1805 GCA_045656905.1 Bacteroidales bacterium | reverse complement strand
CGACCAGTCAGACGCTTGATGGCATCAATATTCAATCCCTGTTCGGCCAAAATTCCAGTTACAGCCGTAATCTGCTTTGCCGTCAATTTTCTACCCAACAAGGTCAAAATGTAACGGTCCTTTCCCTGGCGACTTACCCATTCTTCATATTCTTCTACCGAGATTGGGTAAAAACGAATATTCACACCTAAATCAGAGGCTTTGAACAAAAGTTCCTTCATGATATTACCGGAATCCTGCTTCAAACTCTTGAACAAGATACCTAAAGAAAGTGTACTATGAATGTCAGCTTGGCCGATATCCAATATTGTCACATCATATTTCGAGAGCGTTTCTGTAATAGAAGCGGTCAAACCCGGTCTATCCAGACCTGTTATTCTAATGAGAATAAGTTCCGTGCTTGTATCCATACCTTATTATATTATTACTAAGAACAAAAGTAGGCAATAATCCTTGGAAAACCCCATAAAAGGGCATTTTTTTCCTAAAAACATCAAAAACATGCTAAAGAACATATTTTTCAATATATTTCTTTGGTGGAAAAATAAATTTTCCTTACCTTTGCACCAGTTTTCAAAGGTAAAGGATTTCCAGATAATGGAATTCAAGTTATGTTTCGGGTAGAAAACACCGGTAGAACGGTCCCGAATAGTATTCACTAAAATCAGATTACATGATTAAAAATGTAAGAGGGATTTTTGTTGTATTGATAATGATTTCCTTTGTCTTTTTCTCATTCGTAGGAAAAGATACACCGACAGAAGGTTTGTCGATAGGAGATAAGGCTCCTGAGTTCAAAATCTGTGGTGAAAAGCAGTTGATTAACCTGAAAGATTTGAAAGGAAAATATGTACTGCTTAGTTTTTGGGCAAGTTATGACGCTCAGTCAAGAATGCAGAATGCGACCTTGAACAGTGCAGTCAAGAAAGCCGGCAATGTAGAAATGGTTTCCGTATCATTTGACGAATACAAATCAGTCTTTACTGAAACCATCAAACAAGATCAGATTTCAACCACCAAATGTTTCGTGGAACTTAGCGGTCAGGAATCAGAACTATACAAGACTTATCGCCTTAAAAAAGGTTTTAAAAACTATTTGTTAGACGAGAATGGCGTAATCATCGCCAAGGACATCAAAGCGTCCGAACTTTCTTCTTATCTTAACTGATAAGAAGATTTTAAAAGAAGGAAATGATACAACAAAAATAGGAGGCATCCAAATGGATGTCTTTTTTCGTATAAATGCACCTTTCCACTAAGGTGGTCAGAACGAGTCACTGGAGTGGTCAGTTCTAACCACCTTAGTGGAAAGATCTGACCACTCCAGTGGAAAGATTAAATTTGCTTGAAAAAAATCATTTCGGAGCTTTACGATACAAGTATATCGCAATGATTGTATAAAGAATGTTCGGTATCCAAACGGATACAATCGGTGGGGTATTTCCATTAACGGTAAATGTTGCCGAAACGGTCTGGAATAGAATATAAGAGAAACTCAAGGCCAATCCAATACCCAAGTTCATACCCATACCGCCTTTTACTTTTTTAGAAGACAAGGACAATCCGATAGCCGTAAGGATGAAGGCAGCAAAAGACATGGCAATTCGCTGGTGATATTCAATTTCGAATTCCTTGATATTACCAAAACCTCTACGCTTCTGGTTGGCAATATATTCTTTCAGTTCCGGACTAGTCATGGTCTGTTGCTGACCTTTCATGATCAGAAAATCCTGAGGTTGCATCTTGATGATGGTATCCAATTGCTTCCCCGTCGTAATCTTTTCACGCATTCCGTCCATTTCACG
>JAZOSA010000083.1:0-11921 GCA_045656905.1 Bacteroidales bacterium | reverse complement strand
ACTTCTTCATGATTTTCCTTAAACCAATCAAAGAAGACATTTCTATCAACTAATGTTTTATATTTCAAGTCGATGTAATTTCTCTCTTTTTCTTTCTTTGAAAAATCATCAACTAGAATCAAATCGTTATATCCTTTTTGATTAAGTTCCGCAGCTACGACACTGCCGATAAAACCCGCTGCTCCTGTTACAACTATCATATCAATTAGAATTTTAGAACTTTAGAATTCTAGAATTTTAGAGTTCTAAATTTCTAGAGTTTATATAATTACGCCATTTATCCAAGACTGCTACCATATCGCTTGGAAGTTCTGAATCGAAGTACATTTCTTTTCCTGTCGTTGGATGTACGAAGCCTAAGATTTTGGCGTGCAAGCAATGACGTGGAATTTCTCTGAAGCAGTTTTCAATAAACTGACGGTATTTCGAGAAGGTTGTACCTTTTATAATAGTGTCGCCGCCGTAGAGATAGTCGTTGAACAGCGGATGTCCGATATGTTGGAAATGCACGCGTATCTGGTGTGTTCTTCCTGTCTCGAGACGACATTCCACCAAAGTGACGTAATTGAAATGTTCAAGGACTTTATAATGTGTCACCGCCGACTTGCCTTGCGAGCCGTCAGGATAGACTGCCATCGCTACTCTGTCTTTAGTGCTGCGACCGATATGACCTTCGATAGTTCCTTCTTCATCTGTGAAGTCGCCCCAAACGAGAGCTTGATAACGGCGTGTTATGCTATGTTCAAAAAATTGTTTTGCCAAAACAGTCTGCGCTGTCTCGTTCTTGGCAATAATCATAAGACCTGTGGTGTCTTTGTCGATGCGATGTACGAGATAACCGAAACCGTTTTCAACTTTTTGATTTGTATTTTTAAAATGATATGCGAGAGCATTCAACAAAGTTCCGTCGAAGTTGCCATGACCAGGATGAACGACGAGACCTGCTTGTTTGTTGATAATGATGACGTCATCGTCTTCGTAAACGATTTCCAATGGAATATTTTCCGGCGTGATGACGACTTCGCGAGGTGGAAACGAAAGAACGATGGTAACGACATCATTAGGTTTCACCTTATAATTTTGCTTCACGGAGACGCCGTTCACGAGAATGCTTCCTGCCTTAGCAGCATTCTGTATTCTGTTACGAGAAACGTTCTCCATGCGGTTCTGCAAAAACTTATCTATTCTCACCAGCGACTGTCCCGGATCTGCCACAATACGGAAATGCTCAAAAAGTTCCGTACTTTCTTCCGACTCATCGTCTTGATATTTTCCAACGAAGTCTTGCTTCTTTTCTTCTTCTTTTATATCCTCAAATCTGTCTGCCATAATCATCTGGAAATCATAAATTTTTCTGTATACACCTTACTATCAGATACCACACGCATCATGTAAAGACCTATAGGCAAGTCGTTGACATCCAAACTAAGTTCATTAGTAAAATGCTTCATCAAACGACCTGTCATGTCGAATATCAAAATTTCTTTGCAAGTATCAATATCGAGGTTCTCTATGTTTATCACGTCTTTCGACGGATTTGGATAAAGCACGAGTCGTAAATTCTGAGGTATATCTTCTGGAACGTCATAATCTCCGCCGAATGCTGGACGTATCATCAAAGAACCTTTCATGCTGCTGTTTTCCCATCCGTAACCAACGTCATAGAAATTATATTGACTATTGTCGTTAGAAGTGTCGAAACCAATATTGATGCTTTCTTTTTCGTGCTGCATTATTCCAACGTAGATAATGCCATTGACTTTCAATATTTTGTCAAAAGGATAATAAGCAAATTTATAAATCTCTTCATCATCCCATATTGGTCTTTGGTTTTCAAGACGATAGATTTCATTACCAGGTTTGCCGTTGTTGTTATTCCAAACAACGATATCAAAGAAATCATAATTCGCGTCTTTGTGTGTTCTGTTGAAGAGAAGATAAACTCCGCACAAGGTATCTGGCGTTGAGACACCGAATTGCGATGCGAAACACGATTCTCCTGGCACTACGCCATATCCTCTTTCTGGAATTCCATCATCGTAGGCGTAATAATTTTTAAACGACTGCACTCCATACAAAGTATCGCCTTTAGCATTTGAAGTCGATTCATCAACGCTGATAATGTGTGTGATATGATAAGTCGCTGTATCAACATCATCATTCATATCAAAGAGGAAATTCTTGAGCTGAGGGCAAGCCTGTGTTGAATTATCGCCATTACAATTTTGGAAACCGTTCGTTGCAAAAGGAGAAACGTTGCACCATTTACTGCTATAATCATAGTTCCAACCCGAAACTGCATTTTCAACATACATAGTGTATTGCGTACTTGCGCCCACAGAATCCAAGTTAGCGATATACATATTGTAGTTCGTTACCATCGCCACCGTAGGATTGCTGACATACTGTCTGTAAGGCATTGACTGATAACGCTTCAACATTGACGGTGCTTTTTCAGAGAATGTCACTAATGGAAATGTCGTATCATCGAAAGTACGTCCTTTATTAAGATAAATAAAGTCGACATTCCAATTATCGACATTGCTTCTATCGTTAGGATACATTGAAGGAGGAATACTTCCGTAGTTATAGAAAAGTATAACTATTTCATTTCCAAAATATTTCTCATCGGCAATAGGAATCATCACCTGTTTAAAATATTTGCCATCGTTGGCAAGCAAGAACGAATCCAATGTCATGCCTTCCGCGCTCCATACATGATTCCACACTAATGATGTATCTGTTTGACAACCAATCATAAGTACAAGAGAATCCGATTTTTCAGGAGCGTCGCCATTGCCTTGAGGTTGGTAATAGAAACTAAGATAAACGGAATCTGCCGCTGTAAGGTCTTTAAGGTTTATTGGTTTGGAAATCAAAGAGTCAGCAATAAATGGAGAACTAATTGCGTGCGAATATACTTTTCCAGTTTTGTCCAAGACATCGAATGTAGCGGCATTGTAATTAGTAGGGAAAACAGGAAATCCAGAATTCACAAACACATTATTATTTTGCCATTTCAAGGCGTCGGTATAAGCAACGCTTTCTGTAAAGTCTTCAAAGAAAGGAAGTTGCATTGCCTCGCCCCTACTTCTCACGTTTCTGCTTTCAGTAAAATCGTTTGTCGCATACGAGAACCCACTAAGGTATTCCTGCGCATGACAATTCAATCCTATTAAAAGTGTTATTATCAATAACTTATTCTTCATAATTATTTCTTCTTATTCTTTGACATTTTGCTTTTATTCGCCTCTCTTTTTTGAATCGCAGCTTGGTAAACCGAATCTATATCAATCTCATCTTCTTGATACATATACATATGTCTGAAGAAATCCTTTGTATAAGCAATATTTTTATCATATACTCGACTTACCGAATCATACAAGAAACGACGATTTTTTATTATATAATCAAAACTATCTGCGACGTATTTAATTGTGTAGTCAGGATATTTTTTCTTTTTCATTACAGAGACGACGGAATCTTTCTTAAACAATTCTCTTTCAAATGAATTGAAATCGAAATTTGTTTCAGAGCGATACCATACGTCAACGCTTGAACCCAGTTTCACGAGAGTCTCAATATCATAGGCAGGACTCATTTTGAACACTCTGTATTTACTGTCTTCATCTTCGTCCATATGATATTCTCTTCCGAGATTAAGCGAAGCTTCATGCAAAAGATTTTTAACATCCGACTTATGAGCTGCCAACAGGTTTGGCAAATGAGTTCTTACGTCATCTTTTCCGTAACCGACTTTAAGTTTTATAGCACTGCCTTTAACCAATTCAGTTCCAGGAGCGACCACCTCACCTTGAAATTCCTGCTCAACTACAGCATTCTTCGCAAAATGTTCAACATATTCTAATTGACTTACTTTCAAACCATTAGACCTAAGAATAACCATTGCCTGACGTAATGAAAGGTTCCTCAAATTTGGCATAACAACTTTTTCAGGAGCATCAGAAACCTTGACAAAATAAATGTTACGTCCTTTTTTAACATTAGAATTAGGCAGCGGATTCTGATGATACACAGCGCCTTCTGGCAAAGTTGCAGTATATATGCTGTCTAATATAACAAAGTTGAAGTCTTCAGCATATTCCTCAAGGACAGAATCAGCATTTAACCCAACGAAATCCGGGACAACGATTTCATCATCATGGCGAGTATATCCTTTCAAGGAAAAAAATGCAACTTCTATTATTATGACTACCAATGCGATAGCAATCAACAAATGTATATAAAATGCCCTTTTGGTTAAAAAATTGAAGGCTTTCATTTATTTTTAATTTTTAATGTTTAACAATAACGACGTTTTTATTAATTTTGGTGCGACAAAGATAACGATTTTAATTTTTTTATCGAAATAATATTATGAGAAAGATTGCAATTATTTGTGGAGGTTACTCCGGTGAATACGAAATTTCAATAAACAGCGCTAAAGTTGTCAAAAGACACTTAGATTCAACCATTTACGATTCTTACGTCATTGTGATAAAAAAAGGTGAATGGTATTGTTTGACAGATGACGACAAACAAATTCCTGTCGACAAAAACGATTTCTCAATAAATATTAACGGTAACAAAATAACATTCGACGCTGTCTTCAACGCAGTTCACGGCATTCCTGGTGAAAATGGCGAGATTTTAGGATATTTTGAAATGTTAAATATCCCTTACACATCTTCCAACTTCACTACTTGCGCTTTGACATTCAACAAAGACTTGACAAAACATTTGGCAGCAGCTCACGGCGCGACAGTGTCTCCATCTATCACAATCAACAAAGGCGAAGTCATTGACAAGAACGAGATTATCGAAGAATTAGGATTGCCTTTATTCGTAAAACCTACATGTAACGGTTCTAGCGTCGGCGTAAGCAAGGTCAACACAGAAGAAGATTTCGACAAAGCTGTTGAGACAGCCTTCAACGCTGGCAATCAGATTATGTGCGAAAAGTTCGTGAAAGGTCGCGAATTAGCTTGCAGCGTCATTGAACATAAAGGCAAAATGATGGTTTTACCATTGACTGAAATTGTAAGTAAGAACGAATTCTTTGATTATGAAGCAAAATACACAAGCGGAAAATCGGACGAGATTACACCTGCCGCCTTGGACGAAGCTGAAGAGATTGAAGTAAAAGCAACATCTGCAATGCTTTACGAGAGATTCGGTTGCAAAGGTTTCGCTCGTTTTGACTATATCCTCAACGAAGAAGGATTGTTCTTCATCGAAGTCAACATCGTTCCTGGAATGTCGGAAGCCAGCATCATGCCGAAACAAGCTGCGGAAATGGGAATCCCATTGAGCCGACTCTTCGGAATGACATTGGAAAACATCTTGTAAAAGTTGAAAATTGAAAATTGAAAACTGAAAGTTAATTGTTAATTGTAAATTGTAAATTGAACAAACTAAAGGCTTTCATAAAACCCATCGCTGGAGTTCTAGTCGTCGGATTATTGATATTTTTCTTTCCCGACATATTTGTGTATTTCGCAATAGCCATCATTCTATCAATGTTGGGACGTCCGTTATGTGAATTATTAAAAAAAGTTCACATAAAAAAATTCCGCCTCGGAGATGCCGTTTCATCGGTAATAACAATGCTGGCGATATTCTTGGTATTCTCTCTTATCTTTTTGATAATAATACCTTTAGTAAATAAGGAAATATCAATATTGTCACAGATAGACACCGATGCTATTATTGAATATTTTGAAAAGCCTTTAGAAAACATTTACAATTTCCTTATACAATATAACATCATCCGTCCTGAAGAAGACATTCTGAATATGGTGGAAAGCAAACTGTATTCCATCGTCAATTGGGACAATTTCAGCAGCATTGTCGCAAGTGTGATTTCAAAGACGAGCTCTTTTGTAATAGGAGCATTCTCCATCGTATTTCTGACGTTTTTCCTTTTGCGCGACCCTGATATCATACATAACATCTTCATGGCTATAACTCCTGATAATCAGACCGTACATATGAAAAACATACTTCACGACTCAAGAGTCATGCTTACAAGATACATCTTCGGACTGATTTCAGAAGTTCTTTGTATGATGATACTAATCTTCATCGGATTAGCCATCTTCAGTGTCAAAAACGCATTGATAATTGCTGTAATCGGAGGTCTTATGAACATCATTCCATATCTCGGTCCTTTGATGGGATGCGCCGTAGGCGTTGTGATTGGAATCATATCCAACCTCGGCATCGGCAGTTATGATTTAATATTACCTAACACATTGGAAATCATAGGAACATTTATAGGAGCCAATCTAATAGACAATTTCGTGCTACAACCTACGATATATTCCAAGAGCGTATTCGCTCATCCAATAGAAATATTTTTAGTCATATTGATGGCAGGAAACATTGGCGGTGTCGTTGGAATGATAATCGCAATTCCATCATATACACTCATCAGAATCATCGCAAAACAATTGTTGAGCGAGTTTAAATTCATCGAGTTGTTAACAAAGAAACTTGAAGTAAAAGAAAAAGAAAATAAATAAATATCAGATTTCTATTCCACTAAGAAAAGTGCGATTTGCTTGCAACCGAATGCTCCTATCACGAGAGTGTTGTCTATATCGGTACTGCTACTAACTCCGCTGATGATTGTCATTCCCGCAGGCTGATTATCGCCGTACTTCTCTTTCATCAATGCAAAAGCATCTTTCATTCTGGCGACAAATTGAGACGGACGCGCTAATATCAAAAGAGTGTCGGCACAAGAATATGACGCTCTTGAACCTGCTGTCGCATCCGACACTAAAATACTGCCCGTCTGTG
Source organism: Bacteroidales bacterium (assembly GCA_045656905.1). Taxonomy (GTDB): domain Bacteria; phylum Bacteroidota; class Bacteroidia; order Bacteroidales; family F082; genus Limimorpha. The sequence goes on along the minus strand of JAZOSA010000083.1, from coordinate 5,117 downwards.
CTATCAGGCATTCGCAATCTATGATGCTGACGTTTTTCTTACGTTCCGGATTATTATAATCGTCGTAGAAATCTATCTCCGTATCAGCAAAAACTTCCTTTATCAAAGGACTAGTCGTAAGCAATGGACTCCAACCGTTCTCAACGACAAATTGTTGCATCGCTTCTTTGAAATGCTCAATTTCCTCGAAATACATAAAGATCCCGCCGTTTTCTTTGAAACGTTCTATAAAAGTAAATTCATTGCCATCATCATCCTTAAAAGGAATCCAAGTGTCATTTTGGAGATTTATGTCTGTGAAATGATTCTCATCTTTCTCCAAAATGGCACCTCGAATCTTAGCAAGAATCTGCTCCTTGGTAGTACAATCTTTATTATATCCGAAAGGAAAATTCATTGCTCTTATATTTTTTAATTTTGACTTTCCTCTGTGTTAATATTTTTTTGGTTTTCTTCTGACACATTGTCACTGTTGTCATTGACATCATTATTAGTGTCAGTTTCTGACTGTGATTGTTGACTCTCTTTCGGAAAATCTATCTCTTCCTTAACCCAAGGACGTTTGCCAAAAATCATTTCAAGGTCATCGCCGAAAACGACTTCTTTGTCAATGAGTTTATTAGCAAGTTGTGTCAATCCGTCTAAGTTTTCACCTAATATTCTGAGAGCTTCTTTATAAGCGCTTTCAATAAGTTCGCTTACTTGCTCATCAATGATTTCAGCAGTCTTGTCACTGAATGGTTTTGTCAAGGCATAATCCTGCTGACCTGTTGAATCATAATAACTTCTGTTACCTATTTTTTCGTCAAGTCCGTAATACGCCACCATCGCCGTTGCTTGTTTTGTAACCTTTTCGAGGTCGCTGAGAGCGCCTGTTGATATATGACCGAACACCAGTTGTTCTGCGGCACGTCCGCCTAATGTCGCAATCATTTCATGATACATCTGTTCTTTTGTAGTAATCTGACGTTCGTTAGGAAGATACCATGCTGCGCCGAGAGCCTTGCCGCGAGGCACTATTGTGACTTTCACGAGAGGATGAGCGAATTCCAAGAGCCAGCTTGTAGTAGCGTGTCCTGCTTCATGGAATGCAATGACTTTTTTCTCTGAGTCTGTTATGACTTTATTTTTCTTTTCCAAACCACCTACGATACGGTCGATAGCATCGAGGAAGTCTTGTTTTTCAATAGATTCCTTATTGCGACGTGCTGCCATAAGAGCGGCTTCGTTACATATGTTAGCGATATCGGCACCTGAGAATCCTGGAGTTTGTTTTGCCAAGAACTCAACATTCACATCATCAGCTAATTTAAGCTTACGCATATGAACTTCAAATATTTCCTTACGACCGATAAGGTCAGGGAGTTCAACGTAAATCTGACGGTCGAAACGACCAGCACGCATAAGAGCTTTGTCGAGGATATCAGCGCGGTTTGTCGCTGCAATAACGATGACGCCTGAGTTTGTACCGAAACCGTCCATCTCTGTAAGAAGTTGGTTAAGAGTACTTTCTCTTTCATCATTACCGCCGCTCATCGGACTCTTGCTACGAGCACGACCGATAGCGTCAATCTCATCAATGAATATGATACTTGGTGATTTTTCCTTAGCTTGTTTGAATAAGTCTCTAACTCTTGAAGCGCCAACGCCGACGAACATCTCAACGAAGTCAGAACCTGAGATGCTGAAGAATGGAACATTAGCTTCACCTGCTACTGACTTGGCCAACAATGTTTTACCTGTACCAGGAGGGCCTACTAACAAAACGCCTTTAGGGATTTTACCACCCAGACGTGTATATTTTTTAGGGTTCTTTAAGAAGTCAACGACTTCAACGACTTCTTCTTTAGCCTCTTCCAATCCAGCTACGTCTTTAAAAGTAACCTTTGCATCTGAATCGTTATCATAAAGTTTGGCTTGTGACTTGCCGATATTGAATATCTGACCTCCGCCACCAGGTCCGCCGTTGCGTCCCATCATTCTGATTACCAAGAACCAAAATCCCAGAATCAATATTATCGGGAAAATCCAGGAGAATATTTCAGTTCCCCAGTTATGACGTTTCACGACATGAGGATAAATAGGATTCTCAAAACCTTCTTGTGCCGCTTCTAGGTCTTGTTCAAAACGCTCAACAGAAGCTATGCGGAGAGTATAATTTGGTGATAAAGATAAACCTCCCGACTTGTCATTAGGGAAATACTTATTCAATCCGTTTTCATTAAGATAGATTTCTGCAATTTCTCCGTTCACCAAGTCTATCTTTTCAACGTCTTTGTCACGAAGTAAAGTGATAAGTTTTCCTTTGTCTATTTCTTCTGTTTTCTTAGATCCATTGAAAAATATAGATCCAAGGAACACTGCGGTTAAGATTACATAAATCCAGTAAAAACTGAATTTCTTTTTTGGTTTGTTGTTGTTTGAAAAATTTCCTGACGAATTGTTATTCTCCATTGATTAGTTGTTTTAAAATGCGTTAAAATTAATCTTCGTATGAAGTCCTTTCAGCGTCAGCCCATAAAGCTTCTAATTTATAGAACTCACGTTTTGGCTCCAAGAAGACATGAACTACCACGTCGATGTAGTCTATCAAAATCCATTCCGCATTTTCAAAACCTTCGTAATGATAAGGCTTCACTTGATGATTGTCGCGAAGATCGTCAAGGATCTTATCAGCGATAGCTGAAACCTGTGTCTTTGATTGTGCGTGGCAGATGACGAAATAATCTGTCACTGATGAATATATGTCTCTTAAATCTAATGAAACAACGTCTTTTGCTTTAAGTTCTTGCATAGCTTCAACAACAGCAGCTACTACATTTTCAGGATTCTCTGACTCGTGTCTTACTCTCATGATTCTTAATAAATTTAATTTGTGCAAAGATAAGAAAAAGACTAAAGACTAAAGTCGAATGACAAAAGTTTTTTTAATAAAAAAATAGGGACACGATTCATCTATCCATCGTGATTCATCGCATCCCATTTATCAATTTACCAACTTTCTGAACTTACGTCAGAGTCAATTGCCAGAGTTTAGTTTAACAGTTCTGCTAAAATAAATCTTACCGTTTGCATGCACTTTGAAAACATAGACACCGCCATCATAACCCGACATATCTATATCAGCGACATCCGCATTTACATCTATTTTATCTACCAACTGTCCTCTAATGCTGTAGACTTCAATAAAACTTATATCTCCAGTCTCTATTTTGACATGACCTTGGGCAGGATTAGGATAAACTACAAGTTCATTACCACAATACTCTTTTGGTACTGAAATTACTGCTGGTGTTTTCAAAGGTTCTTTACTACGCAAAAGCGTTTCATCGAAGTATGCATAAAGATAACCACTTTCACTTATATACAACTTAATTTCAGAATTCAATTTATTATCATCATATATACACTGATATGATTTTCCGCCATCAGTAGTACGATATATGCTCTTCTTGTAACTATCAGAAGAATATATGACGTCATCTCCATCTATAACCATAGAACCAACATCAGGATAACTCTCACTCACTTCTTCCCATGTCATACCATTATCAACAGATTTTGAAAAACTCAGATTATCATCATACATGCCAGCAAAATAGTGTCCTGCAAACAACTCACCCTTTGAATTTCTTACAATAGCATTGCTTGGGGCATTAACAACACTCTCCCATGTATCTCCGCCATCAACAGAACGCAATATACGTCCGCTTTCAAAAAAGTCAATAACACCAGCTAGAATCACTTTATCAGATTCTAACAAACATTTAGACAAACAAGTTGCCGACGTCTTATATACATGAGTCCATGTCTTACCATTATCTATTGATTTAAATATACCATTCCACGCACCTAAAAACACATCCCCGTTTGATGCGCAGAAAATACACCTACAAGACTCAGCGTCAGGAACATCACAAAAACTCCAATCAGAGCCAACAGCCTTATAACAAAATCTTCCGTTTGATGTAATGGCATAAATATAACCATCGTTATATTTTATATCCCAGCATCCTTCTGACAGTTCATTAGCATATATCATCGTCTCACAATTATCATCAGACGAGAACAATCCCATTTCTGTCGCCAGAATCATCTGATTTGTCTCAGTATTTTCCGTCATACAACCGACTTTCTCAACACCGTCTGGTAACTCTATTTGAATCCAAAAATCTTCATTGGGATTACAATTCACAATCTGTGCACTAAGACCAATGTTTAGCAACAAAATTGCCGCAAACAGACAAAATTTTGATGAACGTTCCATAACTGTATTTTTAGAATTAACTCAGCGAATTTAAAAAAAATATAATCTACAATGTGCAACGATATTAAAAAAATTAAAATCAAAAAAACATTTCCTCCATCTGTAGTCCATCGTCTTTTTCTTATCTTTGCCTCATGAAAATAACCCATTTTAAAACATTAGAATCAACGAATCAATATCTTCATAATCTTCTTAACGAAGGCATTGACATCGTTGACAATATTGTAGTCACCGACTTTCAGACTTCAGGCAAAGGTCAAGGCAAGAATGTGTGGGAAAGTGAAGATGGCAAGAATCTTCTTTTCAGCATAGCTCTTGACATGAGTTTCCTTAAAGCCGAAAACCAATTCATTCTGACACAGATTGTTTCCGTAACGATGATCAATGTTTTGAAAAATTATCTTCCAGAAGAATCACTATTCATCAAATGGCCTAACGACATTTATTTCAACGACAAGAAAATCGCTGGTATCTTGATAAAAAATGAAATCAAAGGAATGATGATGGGAACTTCTATCATCGGAATAGGATTGAACGTAAATCAAACGTCTTTCGATGATAATCTCCCTAATCCGATTTCTATGAAGATGATAACGGGAAAAGATTTTGATTTAGATGAATTGCTGTCAGATGTCAGCTATCAGCTATCAGCTATCAGCTATCAGCTATCAGCTAAGTTTTCAACTTTCAACTATACAAATAAATTGTATCGCTACAAACAATGGGCTTCCTACGAACATGAAGGCGTTGTTAAAGAAATGATGATTATCGGCTACGACCAGTTCGGACGACTTATATTAAAAGAAAAAGACGACCGTGAAGTCGTTTGCGATTTGAAAGAAATATCTTT
>JAZOSA010000082.1:0-26073 GCA_045656905.1 Bacteroidales bacterium | reverse complement strand
CGTTGTTGGTGAAAGAGTGTGAGTTTTTGTACAACATGCTGAGATTGTCAGGTTGTGGAGTATACTCTCTCATGACGCTGTCCCACCAGAGCATTGTTGTTCCGTCCATGACAGGACCCCAAGAAACAGCACCGCCGTAGTAACCGAATGTTGTGTTTGTTGGCTCGCCTTCTGGACCTAAGTCTGCGCTATATCCGTTGACGTCGTAGATGTAGTTGCCGTTCTCATCTTGTTTCAATGATGGTGTCAAGAATGAGATAGGGCCGCCAGCGCCGTATTTGTTTTGTACGTCACGGTAACCGTAAGGGTTAGTCAACTTGTATGTTGTAGAGAAGTTGATGCCGGGACCTTGTTGTTTCTTACCTTTCTTTGTTGTGATGAGCACCACGCCGTTACCGCCTCGTGAGCCGTAGAGAGCTGCAGCGGTAGGTCCTTTCAAGATGTTAAGGTCTTCGATATCTTCTTGGTTGATATTGTTAAGAGCTGTTCCCCAGTCTTGTCCGCCGTCCCATCCGGTGACGCCGCCTTCGTTGGTCATAGGGACACCGTCGACGACGATGAGTGGCTGGTTGTCGCCGAAGATACTGTTGTTACCACGGATGACGATACGTGAAGAACCGCCAGCGACACCGTCGCCAGTGATGATTTGAACACCGGCAGCACGACCGCTCAATGAGTTGATGACGTTGTCGCTACCAGAACGTGTCAAGTCTTCACCGCTGATGTCTTCAGTGGCATAACCTAACTCTCTCTTCTGACGTTTGATGCCTAAAGCTGTGATGACGACATTGTCTAACAACATAGCGTCGGTCTTCATCACAACGTCAATCTTTGTTTTTCCTTCAACAGGAATCTCTTGTGTTTGGTATCCAACATATGAAAATACCAATATGTCGTTTGATTTGACACTGATGGTGTAGTCGCCATCAATACCTGTGACCTCACCCTTAGTGGTGTCTTTGACTTGAATGGTTACGCCAGGCAGCCCCCATCCGTCTTCAGCAGATGTGACGATACCTGAGACCTTAATCTCTTGCGCATTAAGACTTATGCCTAAAGCAAGGAAAGTAATTAAGAAAAAGTAAAACTTCCTCATATCAAAACATTTTAAATTTTTCAAAAAAAGTTCTACAAAATTATAATAAATAATAATATAAGTCAACGTAAGTTTTTAGTATTTTTGTATGAAAATAAAATTAAATGTTATGGCAAAAATCAAGACTGTTTTTTATTGTAAAGAATGTGGTAATGAATCTCCTAAATGGATTGGTCATTGTCCGGGATGTGGCGCGTGGAATAGCTATGTGGAAGAGAGTGTTGCGGTGGGAAAAGATAACAAGTCTGCCAAGAATTCTTTTTTGCCAGAAACGAAGTCTAAGCCTGTTCCGGTGTTGGAGATAAGTGCTGCCAAAGAAGCGCGTATCGATATGGAATGCGGGGAGTTGAATCGCGTCTTAGGAGGCGGTCTCGTACCTGGTTCTCTCATTCTGCTCGGCGGCGAACCTGGAATTGGAAAATCTACGCTTTTGTTGCAAGTCGCTCTTAATCTTAAAGATAAGAAAGTGCTTTATGTGTCGGGAGAAGAGAGCGCGCAGCAAATCAAAATGCGTGCCGAGCGCATAGGTGTGCGTAATGAAAGTTGTTTGATTCTGACTGAGACGAACACTGCCGACATCACAAAACATATCGAAGAAATAAAACCAGACATCGTCGTCATCGACTCTATCCAGACTCTCGAGTCGGCGGCAGTCGACTCAACGGCGGGTAGCATAAGTCAGATTCGTGAGACTGCCGCCGAGATGAACAAGGTGGCGAAGTCGCTTCATATCCCGACGTTTCTCATCGGTCATATCACTAAAGACGGCAGCATCGCAGGACCGAAAATCTTAGAACATATCGTCGACACTGTCATTCAGTTCGAGGGCGACCGTCACTATGGTTTCCGCGTTCTTCGCACCATAAAAAACCGCTTCGGATCTTCGTCTGAACTCGGTATCTTTGAGATGAATGCCAATGGCTTACGCGAGGTGTCGAACCCAAGCGAAATCCTTCTCTCGCAACGCGACGAGAACGTCAGCGGCATCAGCATCGCCGCCACTCTCGAAGGGCTGCGTCCTATGATGATAGAGACTCAGGCTCTGGTCAGCACTGCTGCCTACGGAACGCCACAGCGCAGCTGCACCGGCTTCGATACGCGTCGACTTAATATGCTGCTCGCGGTGCTGGAAAAAAGAGCGGGATTCCGTCTCTCCACAAAAGACGTCTTTCTTAACATCGCTGGTGGAATACGCGTCGACGACCCTGCCATCGACCTCGCTGTCGTGGCCGCGATATTGTCGTCGAACGAAGATGTAGAAATCAGTAACAGATACGCCTTTGCAGCGGAAGTCGGACTCTCCGGCGAGATACGCTCCGTCAATAGAATAGAAGCCCGCATCGCCGAAGCCGACAAACTCGGAATGGAAAAAATCTTCGTCTCGAAATACAACTGCCGAGGACTCGACACCTCAAAATACAATGTAGAAGTAGTGCCGCTGGCGACGATAGGGAATTTGTTTAAGGAAGTTTTTTAAGTCAATAAGTCTATGAGTCTATGAGTCAATAAGTCTATGAGTTTTTTTGGTGGGGAGGAGTATTAACCAATTAAAAATAAAATTTATGGACCGTAGTATAGAAAATTTATTTATATGGAATGAATCAAGAGCTGTAGTGAATGACATTTACACAATGATGAATGTTTGTAAAGATTATAGTTTTAAGGATCAACTTCAGCGGGCAGCAATTAGCATAATGAACAACATTGCGGAGGGCGCAGAGTCAGGAAGTGATGCTAAATTCATTTCATTTTTAAAAATAGCAAGAGGCAGTTGCTCGGAAGTACGTTCTATGTTATATCTCTGTGAGGACTTTAATTATTGTAATAAAGAAGAAAGAATCATAATTCAAAATCGAATAAAAACAATTACAGTAGGAGCTTTTAAACTAATAAAAAATTTAAGTAACAAATAATTCGAAACTTATTTAAACTTTCCTCCAAATTCTCATAGACTTATTGACTTATAGACTTATAGACTTATAGACTCTAATCCCCCACACCCAAATCCACGACATCACCCATCTCGACAGCAGCATCCAGAGGTAGGCTCCGCCGGCGGCAGTGAATAACAAAAGGTCTTCTAAGTTGCTGTGTGATATCCCGATATGACAATTCAGAAGGTCGTTTTCTTCTTTCGTTGTCTCGCCTTTTTCGGCTTCTTCTATCATGATGCCTGCGCCGTAGGCAAGTCCTAAGGTGTTGGATACTAACCACAAGAATGCTGTTTTCTGTGGCAATCCGAAGAATGTCATCACTGGTTTCAGAAATCTTGAGATGTATTCTATGATGCCGTATTCTGTAAGTATCTTTTGTAATGCTGTTAAAAGATAAACGATGACAGCCATCAGCATGACGTTTTTCATCGTTCGTAAAGCCCAGTCTTTCAGCATTATCATGAATGTAAGTTCTTCTTGTATGCCGTTCGCTACGGATGACGATTCGAAACTTCCAGGCATGATTTTATTTAAAACCCATCCTAATATAAATGCTGATAACGTTCTGATTATTACTATCTTGATTATTGGAGAACCAGTCTTATGCTGTACTGTCGTTTCTAAAATCATATTGTGAGAACAAAGCACCATGACGGATAAAATTGTCGCTGCTCTGGTGCTTAAATCTAATGTCGTCATCACTGCGATGGCGGAGTAGCAGTTGACGAAATATCCAGACACATAAGCGAGTGCTGCTTCGCCAGGAAGTCCGAAGTGAGAAAATAAAGGCGTGAGCCACAATGAAATCCATTCAATGATGCCAAGGTATTGTAATAACATTATGGCAAAAGACAAAAGAACCATTATCTTCGTCAGCCACCAAATGGTTTTGAATGCGCTTGGCTGAGCGGCTTTGATACAATTTAAAAAACGTGACATTATATTATAAGCGACCCGTTATTTTAAAACTGAAGATTAGATTCGGAACTTCTGTTGTTAAATATTGGGTTGAGATATAGGCTCCTGCATTATAATCATACAACTCTCTTGTGTTGTTTTCGCAGTCGCTCATTCCATACATGACCTCAAGGCCACAAGACAGTCTTTTGTACGAGATGCCTATTTCTGGAGCGAAATACAAACCTTTGTTATAACCATTTCTCGTCACGACATTGTAAATGTTATTAACGGTGTAAGAATATTCTATCACCGCCTTTTTAAGAGGTAATATATATCCGGCGCTGACACTGTAATATGGAGTTACCTTGTATTCTTTCTTTAGGATGTTGCCTCTGATATTCAAAAAGATAGGTATCTCTAAGGAGAAGTCTTTGCCTTTGTTGTCAAGAGGTATTCCAAAATTATCATCGTTTAATGTGTGGCTGACATAACTGAATCCGAGACCGCCTCCAATAGCGAAGTGATGGTTTTTGTAATGACTGAAAATACCTTTTATTGATACTGCTGGTTCCAATGATCTTGTTGCACCACCAGATAATTCAAGATATCCGAAATTGTTTTGTGCAAAAGAAATGTTTGCAATCATAAATAATGAAAGTAAAATAATAAGTCCCTTTTTCATATCACATAATTTTGATTTGACAAACATAATGAAAAATAAAATATAAAACAATGGTAATTTTGATGTAAAATGTTAAAAATTATTAGGAATAATTCTTAATTTTTTGTTTATAATTCATTGATTTTTAACAAATAAAAATTTTTTTCAAAAAAAATGTCAGATTTACAATTTTTATTGTAGTAATTTTGCACGCGAGAAACGTTATTGTTTCATCCCGATTTTTGAAATTAAACACATTATATATATGGTAAAAAACTTAGTAATTGTCGAGTCTCCTGCCAAGGCTAAAACTATAGAAGGATTTTTGGGTAAGGATTATGTGGTGAAGTCGAGCTATGGTCATGTGAGAGACTTGAACAAATCGAATTTGAGTTTGGATATGAATGCTGGATTCCAACCTTTATATGAGATTCCAGCTGATAAAAAAGCATTAGTAGCAGAACTGAAGAAAATAGCTGAGGACGCCGAAATGGTGTGGCTCGCATCCGATGAAGACCGCGAAGGAGAATCAATTTCGTGGCATCTTTTCGAAACATTGGGACTTAAAGACGACAAATATCGTCGTATCGTTTTCCATGAAATCACCAAGACAGCAATCGCTCATGCTATCGACAATCCTCGTAAGATTGATATGGACTTGGTTTCAGCGCAACAAGCTCGCCGCGTCCTCGACCGCGTTGTCGGTTATGAGTTGTCTCCACTTCTCTGGAAAAAAGTAAAACCATCATTATCAGCAGGTCGCGTGCAGTCTGTCGTCGTTCGTCTCATCGTTGAATGCGAAGAAGAAATCAAAAACTTCAAACAGACAAGCGCATTCCGCGTGACAGCAATATTCACTTTCACTATCGACAATCGTGAATATTCTCTTTCTGCAGAACTTCCTTATCGTTTTGAAACAGAAGAAGAAGCACACGCTTTCTTGCAAAACTGCAAAGAAGCTTCATATAAAATCAAAGCTGTTGAAAAGAAACCTATCTCTAAATTGCCAGCTCCTCCATTTACAACATCAACATTACAACAGGAAGCAGGTCGTAAATTGGGTTTCTCAGTCAGCAACACAATGCGAATCGCACAGCAACTTTATGAGTCAGGAAAGATCACTTATATGCGTACCGACTCTGTCAACTTGTCGCAATTCGCTCTTATGTCAGCTAAAAAAGAAATCGAGAACCTCTACGGAACAGAGTACGTTAAAAACCGTCAGTTCTCAACAAAATCAAAGGGCGCACAAGAAGCTCACGAAGCTATCCGTCCAACATATCTCGACCAACAAACTATCAAAGGAACCGCCGACGAACGTAAACTTTACGAACTCATCTGGAAACGTACTATCGCTTCTCAAATGGCTGAAGCTCAGATTGAAAAGACAAATGTCAATATTGAAATATCTAATTCTGACAAAGAATTCACAGCTAGCGGTGAAGTCGTTTTGTTCGATGGTTTCTTGAAAGTTTATACAGAAAGTTCTAACGACGAACAAGGCGAAACAACAAACGGAATGTTGCCTCCTCTCGTTGTCGGTCAAGCTCTCGACTTGGAAAAAATGGAAGCACAACAACGTTTCACTCGTCACACTCCTCGCTACACAGAGTCGAGCTTAGTTAAGAAAATGGAAGAGCTCGGTATCGGTCGTCCTTCAACATACGCACCAACGATTTCCACAATCCAAAAACGCGGTTATGTTGAAAAGAAAGACATCCAAGGCGAAGTTCGCAACTATAAAGTGTTGACACTCAAGAAAAATAAGATTACTGAAAAAATAGGCAAGGAAAATATCGGTAACGAAAAAGGCAAACTCGTTCCAACAGATATCGGTGTATTGGTAAACAGATTCTTATTGCAATATTTCGATAACATCATCGACTATAACTTCACAGCTAACGTTGAAAAAGAATTCGATAAAATCGCTGAAGGCGAATGCAAATGGAATAGCATGATCAGTGATTTCTATAAGGATTTCCATAAACAAATCGAAGATACTTCCGATAACTCTGGTAAGTTCAGCGGTGAGAAATTCCTCGGCGTCGACCCATCTTCTGGTAAAAATGTCTACGTGAAAATCGGTCGCTTCGGTCCTGTAGCTCAAATCGGTGACACCGATTCAGAAGAGAAACCTAAGTTCGCAGGTCTTAACAAAAATCAAAGTATCGAGACAATCACTTTGGAAGAGGTCCTCGACTTATTCGCATTCCCTCGTATTCTCGGTGATTACGAAGGCACTGAAATTCAAGTGGCAATAGGTCGTTTCGGTCCTTATGTCAAACATAACAATGCTTTCTACGGACTTACAAAACTCGACGACCCATCAATGGTGTCCTACGAAAGAGCAGTGGAAATCATTGAGTCAAAACGCAAGACAGATCAAGATAACGTGGTGTCAACATATCCAGAAAACGAAGATTTGAAGGTGTTGAAAGGTCGCTTTGGAATCTATATCTCATTGAATAAACAAAATTATAAGATTCCAAAAACTTACGATGCAACAAACTTGACATATCAGGATTGTATGGATATCATCAATGATCCAAATAACGCATCTAAGAAAAGAGGAAAAACGAAATAAAGACTAATGTCTAAAGTCTAAAGACAAATGACTTTTGCCGTTTGTCCTTAGGCTTTAGTCTTAATCAATGCGCTTCTAACCAGTTGTTTCCGGTGTTGATATTAACAATAATCGGAACTTCTAGTTGGAGCGCATTGATCATTTTATCTTTGACAAGTTCGCTCAATACATCAAGTTCGTCTTTATAAACATCAAAAACCAATTCATCGTGAACTTGTAGTATCATCTTCGATTTCAGGTCTTTAAGTTTCATTTCGTTATGAATGTCTTTCATAGCGATTTTTATCATATCAGCAGAGCTACCTTGTATCGGGGCGTTGATGGCATTCCTTTCTGCAAAATTTCTTACTACACTGTTGCCTGAATTGATGTCACGGAGATAACGACGTCTGCCTAACATAGTTTCCACGTATCCGTATTCTTTCGCAAAAGCAACTTGTTTGTCGATATATTCCTGAATGCCAGGATATTCCTTTTTGTAGTTCTTTATTATTTCTGATGCTTCGCTTCTGGAAATCTTCAGTCGTTCAGCTAATCCGAAAGCCGACATTCCATAAATGATTCCGAAGTTGACGGCTTTGGCGTTACGACGCATCTCGCTGGTAACGTCTTTGATATCAACGCCATAAACACGTGCTGCTGTGTCGGTATGAACGTCTAAACCATTGCGGAATGCCGATAGCATTGCTTGGTCGCCGCTGAGATGTGCTATGATTCTCAATTCAATCTGCGAATAATCTGCTGCAAGCAGTATGTGATTCTCGTCTCGTGGAACGAAAGCCTTTCTTATCTCGCGTCCTTTTTCGGTACGGACAGGGATATTTTGTAAGTTCGGGTTGTTAGAACTTAATCGTCCAGTAGCGGTAACTGCTTGATTGAATGAGGTATGAATCAATCCATCGCGATGACTTACCAACGACGGCAAAGCATCAACATAAGTTGACTTGAGTTTTGTTAATGAGCGATAGTCGAGAATGTGCTGAACGATAGGGTTTTCATTTATGATCTTTTGAAGAACATCTTCGCCAGTAGGATATTGACCGGTTTTTGTCTTCTTTGCCGGAGCTTTTATATTTAGTTTTTCAAAAAGAATCTCGCCTAACTGCTTCGGCGAACCAATGTTAAACGAAGTGCCAGCAATTTCATAAATGCTGTTTTCTATGCCTGCAATCTCCTTGGATTGTTCCTCGCTGATTTGCTTCAACCCTTCAATATCTATTTTCACACCATTGGACTCCATATCAGCAAGAACCTTAACTAACGGCATTTCAATGTTATAGAAAAGATTTTCTAAATTATTTTCAGATAATGACGTCTTGAATTTGTCGTAAAGCTGCCAGTTGATGTCGCTGCTGTCCTTGGCATAAATGTCACTGAGATAGTCCAGACTATGATTCAATTCTGGTTCAATGAGATAATGAGCTATCATATTGTCCCACAACTTGTTCTCTATCTCAATGTCGTATTTTGCAAGAAAAGAAATGATAGTCTTTATGTTATGACCTATTATGGTTTTGTCTTTATCTTTAAAAATGCAATCGAATTTTGTTAAAAGATTTTTACATTTCTCATCGTCAACGGGAATTTCTATCTTGTAAATGTCATTCGGATTGCCAGCAAATGTCATTTCTCTTGTGTTGATATGGAAAGAGAAAATATTGCTTTTCTTAAGATTGTCAATTAATTCGTTGATTTGATTGTCTTCTTTTACGATGATAAATTCACGACTTTTTACAGGAACGGTATTTTGTTCTTCGTCGAAACTTCCGAAAAGATCTAATTGACCCTGACTGCTGACTGCTGACTGCTGACTGCTGACTGCTGACCGCTGACTGCTGACCGCTGACTGCTGACCGCTGACTGCTGACCGCTGACTGCTGACCGCTGACCGCTGACCTTTAAACCTAGCAAGGAATGTTCTGAACTCAAGTTCTTCAAACAGTTCGGTAAGGCGTTCTATGTTTGGTTCTTTTACTTTCAGTTGTTCTTCATCGAAGTCGACAGGCACATTAGTGTCTATTGTTGCGAGTTTTTTTGAAAGGAGACCTTGTTGGGCGAAGTTGATGACATTTTCGCGCATTTTTCCTTTGAGTTTGTCGGCGTTAGCGATGATATTTTCAACGGAGTCGAATTCAGAGATGAGTTTAGTGGCAGTTTTTTCGCCTATTCCAGGGATTCCCGGGATATTGTCAGAAGCGTCGCCCCAGAGACCGAGAATGTCGATAACTTGTTCTGGACGCGCGATGCCATATCTTTCGCACACTTCTTTAGGACCCAGGACTTTTGCAGGTTCGCCGCCTTTTGCAGGTTTGTACACGAAGATGTTGTCGCTGACGAGTTGCCCGAAGTCCTTGTCGGGAGTCATCATAAATGTTGTAAACCCTTCTTTTTCAGCTTTTTTTGAAAGAGTTCCGATTATGTCGTCGGCTTCATAACCTTCACGTTCGAAGATAGGAATGTTGAAAGCTTTTATGATTTCCTTTATGTAAGGGACTGATATTTTGATGTCGGGCGGTGTTTCTTCGCGGTTAGCTTTATATTCTGAAAAATCGTCGGTTCGTAGGGTAGGAGCTCCGAGGTCGAAAGCGATGCCTATATGAGTAGGTTTTTCATTTTTCAGCACGTCGTACAAAGTGTTTAGAAACCCCATAATTGCCGAGGTGTTGAGTCCTTTCGAGTTGATTCTAGGGTTTTTGTTCAAGGCAAAATAAGCTCTGTATATTAGTGCGTAAGCATCAAGGAAGAATATCTTTTTCATCACATTTTATTTTTAGTAAAGATAGAAAAAAAACGCTTTAGATATGCGAACAAAAAATAATTTTTAAATAATTGATAATCAAGTTTGACTTTGTGATATGGGGTAAAATGTTCAAAAAAAATGCTGTGGTTTAAAAAAAAGGTTTAACTTTGCAACAAGTTTTTTTTCTTGAGCAGAAATATTATTAACTTAAATTTTAAAATCATGGCAGACGTTAAAGAAAAAGTTGTGTCAATTATCGTTGACAAATTAGGCGTTAATCCTGAAGACGTAGTAGAAACAGCAAGTTTTACAAATGATTTAGGTGCTGATTCACTTGACACAGTTGAGTTAATTATGGAATTTGAAAAAGAATTTAATGTTTCAATTCCAGACGATCAAGCAGAGAAGATCTCTACAGTGGGTGATGCTTTGAAATATATTGAAGAAAATATCGACTAATTAAGCTTATAACATATGGAGTTAAGACGTGTAGTTATTACAGGATTGGGAGCTATCACGCCGATAGGTAATACAGTTTCAGAATATTGGGATGCGTTATGTAAGGGTGTTAATGGTGCTGGTCCTATAACACGTTTTGATTCCTCAAAGTTTAAGACTCGTATCGCATGCGAGATTAAGAACTTTGACTCACTGCAATTCTTTGATCGTAAAGAAGCAAGAAAATTGGATTTATATGCTCAGTTTGCTATTATAGCATCAGATGAAGCGATCCAAGATTCAAAAATCAATAAAGACAATACCGACTTCAACGAGGTTGGTGTTGTCTTTAGTTCTGGTATAGGCGGCATCAATAGTTTTTATGAAGAGATAATGTCTCACGCCGCCGGTGATGGAACTCCCCGTTTCAACCCATTTATAATTCCAAAATTATTACCAGACTTAGCAGGCGGACATATTTCTATAAAAAATGGTTTCTTAGGACCTAACTATTCTACCGTATCAGCGTGTGCCTCATCAGGAAATGCTATCGTAGAAGGATTCAACTACATTCATTATGGAATGTTCCCAGTTGTAGTTGTAGGTGGTTCTGAAGCTGCTGTTTGTCCTCCAGCAATGGCAGGTTTTGAAGCAATGCGTGCAATGACGACACGTAACGACGACCCGATGACAGCATCACGTCCTTTTGATAGAGACCGTGACGGTTTCCTTATGGGAGAAGGCTGCGGTTGTCTCGTGTTGGAAGACTTAGAACACGCCCTCGCACGCGGAGCTAAAATCTATGGCGAAGTGGTCGGATGTGGTTTGTCGAGCGACGCTTATCATATCACTGCTCCTCATCCAGAAGGAAAAGGCGCAATGCTGTGTATGGAACGCGCACTGAAATCAGCAGGTTTGAAACCAACTGATATCGACCATATTAACACTCATGGAACATCAACACCAGCAGGCGATACATCAGAAGTGATGGCAATCAGTCAGCTGTTCGGCGATCATGTCGCTAATATGCCAATCAATTCAATCAAGTCAATGACAGGTCATTTGCTCGGCGGTTCTAGCGCAATTGAAGCGATAGCAACAGTATTGTCGTTGCGCGATGGTATCATACCTCCGACAATCAACCACTTTAATGACGATCCTACAATCAATCCTAATCTCGATATCGTTTATTGGGAAGCCCGCAAAAAGGATATGACATATGCCTTGAGCAACGCTTTCGGCTTCGGCGGTCATAACGTAAGTGTAATATTTAAAAAATATCAATAATTTACGTTGTGGCGTTACTAGCATTTTTTAGATATAGAAATAAGGCAGATAGAGCATTAGCAAATTCTATCCATAATATCTTTGGATTCTATCCTAAAAATATAGAATTGTATAAATTGGCTTTTACTCATAAGTCAATGTCTATAAAATCAACGGGATATACAATCAGCAATGAACGACTTGAGTTCCTAGGTGACGCAGTGTTGAGCACTGTAGTAGCTCAATTTCTCTTTAAAAAATTCCCTACCAGACAAGAAGGATTCATGACAGAAATGCGCTCCAAAATAGTGAGTCGCGCCTCGTTGAATAAATTGTCTATGAAATTTGGCTTCGAAAATCTGATCAATTATGCTAAAAATGACCATCAAAGCAAGTCAAAGTCAATGGGAGGAAATGCTTTTGAGGCTTTCACTGGCGCTTTGTTCCTCGATTACGGATATGAATTCGCCTATAAAATAATGGTGAATCGCGTCATAAGACTGCATATCGACCTTGATGAATTGGAAAAGAACGAAACGAACTACAAAAGCAAACTCCTTGAATGGGCTCAAAGAGAAAAGCGTCGCGTCATTTTTAACCAAGTGGCAGTCAAAGGTAATGGTTATGATAAATTATATCATATTCAAGTTACTATTGATGATCAAGAATATGGTAAGGCAGCCGACCATTCTATAAAGGGCGCAGAACAGCTTGCCGCTGAAAAGACTTGGTTGATGATGAACGAACAAAACGAACAATGAAAAAGAAAGCAAAATTCGTTGTGGAACCTTTTGATGATATCAGAATAATCGGTATCAACACAGTGATGCTTGATTATCAACTGGCTTGGAATCTTAATAAGTCACTTAAGTTGAATTTTGCAAAATATAAGGATATCACTTCCGACGGCGAAAATTTCTTCTCATTTTATTTCTATGATGCAGGCGAGAACGCTAACGCTTTCAACCTTGTAGCCTTGGCAAATGAAGAAACAAAATGGGTTTCCTTTTCCCCACAGACAGATTATCTGCTAATAATTAGAAATTATATTAAAGACTCTGATTTCCAATCTATCTTGACAAAAATAAAGTCAATACCGAAAATTGTTTATGCGTATACTATTGACCTAGGAAAAAACTCAAAGATAGATACAATCCTTGAGGATATAGAAATGCATGAGATGGAAATCAGTAATGAAATAAATAAAAAAACGTCACTCTTTTGAAATGACGTTTTTTTTATGATGGTTGATTGCTTGTTGACAGCCAAATTATGCTTGTTCAAATTGTTTCAAGAATCTCACGTCGTTTTCGAAGTAGAGACGTAAGTCGTTGACTTGATATTTAAGCATAGCGATACGTTCAACGCCCATGCCGAATGCGAATCCTGTGTATACTTCAGGGTCGATATTGCAAGCTTTCAAGATATTAGGGTCGCAGATGCCGCATCCTAAGATTTCCAACCAGCCTGTATGTTTGCAGATGTTACATCCTTTACCGCCGCAGATATTACATGAGATATCCATTTCTGCTGATGTTTCTGTGAATGGGAAGTAAGATGGACGGAAACGTACTTTTGTTTCTTCTCCGAAATATTCTTTCACGAAGTGGAATAATGTCTGTTTCAAGTCAGCAAAAGAAACGTCTTTGTCGATGTATAAACCTTCTATTTGATGGAAGATACAGTGAGCGCGAGCTGATATGGCTTCGTTACGGAACACTCTTCCTGGAGCGATGATGCGGATAGGAGGTTCGCCTTGTTCCATGGCGCGTACCTGAACGCTTGAAGTGTGAGTTCTTAACAAGACGTCTGGGTCTTTGCTGATGAAGAATGTGTCTTGCATGTCGCGAGCAGGATGGTCAGGAGGGAAGTTCAATGCTGTGAAGCAGTGGAAATCGTCTTCAATCTCAGGACCTTCGCTGATGACAAAACCTAATCTCTCAAATATATTGTTGATTTCTTCTCTTACTATTGACAAAGGGTGACGAGCGCCTTTCATTGCGTCTACTGGCAAAGACAAGTCTTGGTCGGTAGTAGCGACGTTTTGTGTCTCAAACTGTTGCATTTGTTCGTCAAAGATTTCTTGAGCTCTGTTTTTCAACTCGTTGAGTTTTATACCGAGTTCTTTGCGCATCTCTGGTGCCACTTGTTTGAAGTCGGCGAACAATGCAGGAATCGCACCTTTCTTGCTGATATAAGCAACTCTGAAGTTCTCTAAAGCTTCTTTGCTTTCTGCTTTAAAAGAGTTAATCTCTTCTAATATTTGAGCTATTTTTTCAATCATTTTTTTTGTTTTTAGTCAACAGACAACGGACAACAGACAACGGTATTCAGATAGGCTCATTATCAATTGTTCATTATCAATTGTTCATTGTTAATTGTCAATTGTTAATTATTTCTATTGTCATTGTAACAGCTTCAACAGGAACGTCCATATAACCTGTTTTTACTTTAGCGATTTTGTCGATGACATCAAGTCCTTCAACAACTTCACCGAATACTGTATATTCGCCGTCTAAGTGTGGTGTTCCGCCAACTGTTGTGTAAACTTCAATTTGTTCTTGTGTGAATGTCAAACCCATACGTTGTTGATACATTTGGATGTGAGCTGGTGTCAACACTTGACCTTGAACGATGTAGAATTGACATCCGCTAGAAGCTTTTTTAGGATTTACATGGTCGCCTTGACGAGCTGCTGCCAAAGCACCTTTTTTATGAATGTGATTTGAACGGAATTCTGCTGGAATTGTATAACCTGGGTCAACGCTGCCATCTTGATTGTGACCGCCTTGAATCATAAAGTTGTTGATAACGCGGTGGAATGGTGAGTTGTTGTACCAGCCTTCGTTAATAAGTTTTATGAAATTATCTCTGTGTAATGGAGTGTCGTTGTATAATTTAACAGTGATGTCACCTAATGAAGTCTTGATTAAGACTAATGTTTCTTTTTCTTGTGCTTGTGTTGTCATGCCTAATAATATACAAATGATTAAACAAATTTTTTTCATAATTAATCGTCTATTTTTGAATAAATAATTTCTAATCTAACTCTGTTTGTTGTGTCTGGACTGTCAGGTCCGTGGAAAATCCAGCGTTTCGCATTGTATGCTCCTGAATATGTGTAGACAAACAATCCGTAGTTGTCGGCTTCTGGACCTGCAAGTACGAGGTCTTGGACATATTCTGAAATTCTGAACCACACTTGGTCGCTCTTCGCATCATACATTCCGTTGAAGTAATTCGTTCCTACCATCTGGTCAGGCAAGATGCTGTAAGAATCGTCTTCGTTAGCTTTGACTACAACTAATTGAACCGGTTGCGAGAACATATCTGTATCGTTGTTGACGCCGTTTATCATTCCGTTTGCGCCTGTCAAGATAAGTTTTGCCTCATTGATGAGCACGTTGGTATTCATGTCTTTTGCCCATTGAGCGAGATTTGGGAATGTTAATCTTGATCTCACGCCTGCCGTCGATTGAACATACAAATATTGATTGCTTGTAGTGTCATCGAATGCGATAGGAGCTTGTGCGTCGCTATAGTCGTGTTCGAAGTGATTGAAGCGTATGTATTTGTCGCTTACATTGAAGTCGTAGAATGTGGTGTCGTAATCGTTGTGATAATAGATTCTGAGGTAAGACTTGGTGTTGAGCAAGTTGAAATAGCATATAGAACCCGTTCCGTTTGCTGGTTCGCAAGAAACATTGATTCCATTGAAGTATTTCATAAATGCTGTGTTTGATGCGAATTGGCTCTCGTTGCTGATGAATCTCTCGCCAAGGGCGTTGTCGATAGGAATTCTTACGACTGCTACTGTCAGAGAATCGTCGTCTATGTTGCTGCGAGTTTTCGGTCTTGGAGAGAATGTATAACTTGCTAACTCATCGCCAAGTGCGAATGAAGTGTTTGAGTAGTATGTCATTGATTCTTTAGACATGCTTTCTGCCACTTCGTGAATCTTTAATGTTACTGGCGATAATGTATCTCCGTAGTATCCGGAATATATCATTTGCAGTACGATAGAGTCGGTTGTGGCGCCTTCTCCCCATTTGATGCTGTTGCTGGTTAGACCTATCTGTGTGTAGAAACTAAGGTTGGAGTTGCCGAAGATAGGGTCGTTGAGGTCGCCGACCAATGAATAAGACGCTGACTTTGTGCTCAGCGAGTCGATGCGTTCTGTCTCAGCGATAATGTCTTGTTCATCAGAAAAAGCCACTTTGATGAAAGTGCTGTTAGGCTGTAATGAACTGCCGATGTCAGGCACTTCCTTGCATGATGCAAAAGCTATCAGTGCTACAAATAATGTTAATAATAAACGTTTTGTTTTCAAGGTAATTACTTATTTGAGATTGTCGTAAAAATCATTATAAGCATCAACGTAAGTTTCTGGAGATTGGTATTCAAGAATAGGTTTTTTCAATGATTTTGCATATTCTTCCAATTCCGGATTGATTTTTTCGCTGCCAAAGATGATTCCGTCAGAGAAATCTAACGCTGTCTTCATAAGATTTACATAGTCGGTATCTTTGAGGAACTTGACGTCTTTAGGAGCGATTCCTTGAAGTTTCATCTTTTTGTCGAAACCGCTACGGAACATTTCAGTAAAGTCGTCATCGTAGATAGAGAAGACTATCTTTGACTCGCTGAAAAGTGGGTTGTCTTTGAAAACTTTCTTGATGTAAATCGGGATGAGAGCCGACATCCAACCGTGACAATGGATGATGTCTGGAGGCCAGTTGAGCTTGCGTATTGTTTCAATCACGCCGCGTGAGAAGAATATGGTGCGGTCGTCATTGTCTTCAAAGAACACGCCATTCTTATCGGCAATCGTTGACTTACGCTTTGTGAAGAAGTCGTCGTTGTCGATAAAATATATCTGCATTCTTGCTTTTTGAATAGAAGCGACCTTGATGATTAATGGGTGGTCGGTATCATTGATGATAAGGTTCATACCTGAAAGACGAATCACTTCGTGCAATTGGTTTCTGCGTTCGTTGATGTTACCGAAACGAGGCATGAAAATTCTGATTTCCTTACCCTTCATCTGAATACCTTCAGGAAGGTTTCTTCCCACCAAAGAGATTGGATTTTCATCCAAATAAGGTGTTATTTCTTGATGAACAAAAAGTACTTTTGTTTTTTCCATAGAGGCATATTTTATATGTCATTAAAAGAAATACAAAATTAAGCAAAAATTTTTGAATTAAGGAAGAAAAAAATCCGATTTTTTGAAAAAATAACAAAAAAAGCGAGCAACATTGTTACTCGCTTTCGTACTCCCTCAGGGATTCGAACCCTGGACCCATTGATTAAGAGTCAATTGCTCTACCAACTGAGCTAAGGAAGCATTTTTGAGACTGCAAAAGTACAACTTTTTTTGAATATACAAAACTTTTTTTAAAAAAAATGATAATTGGGACATGAGCGTTGATAGGACGCGATATTGGACACGAAATTGGACGCGATAAATCACGTCCCTACTAACTATAAGGCGATGCCTTATCCTATATTTGTCTCGCCCTTTCAGGGCTCGCAGTCAACGGACAACAGTCAATGGTCAAAAAAATCTTTAGTCTTTGGTCTTTAGTCTTTAGTCTTTTTATATCTTTGCCACTATGGAATTACAAGAGCATTTTGAAAATCAGAAACACGAGTGGGAGTCGGCTTTGCAAGTGAACGCTCCTGCTGAAGAACCTGTGCAGGTCAATCCTAAAGCGTTGGAACGTATGATGGCAAAACGTCAGAAGTTGATGCCGCTTGATTATTATGTCGATGGCATTCTTCAGGGCGATATCGTTATTTTGAGTAAGGCTATCACTTTGGTAGAAAGTGCATTGCCTGAGCATCAGAAGATGGCGCAGGATATCATCGCGGCATGTCTGCCTCACTCTGGCAATGCTATTCGTCTCGGCATCACTGGTGTTCCTGGCGCAGGTAAAAGTACTTTCATAGAAGCTCTTGGAATGGAACTCAGCCGTAATGGTCACAAACTCGCGGTGCTTGCCATCGACCCGAGTAGTCAGCGTTCGAAAGGCAGTATCCTCGGCGACAAGACTCGCATGGAGGAGTTGTCGCAGCAACGTAATGTCTACATCCGACCTTCGGCTTCGGCATGCACTCTCGGTGGCGTGGCACGTAAGACACGTGAAGCGATAATTCTCTGTGAAGCAGCTGGTTTTGACACGATTTTTGTCGAGACTGTCGGCGTCGGTCAATCGGAGATAGCGGTGTATTCCATGGTCGATTTCTTTCTCTTGGTGCTGATTGGCGGTGCCGGCGATGAACTGCAGGGTATCAAACGTGGCATTATGGAAATGGCCGACGGAATCATCGTCAATAAAGCTGACGGCGATAATGTGCAAAGGGCCAACCGTGCCATGACAGAAGTGAAAAACGCAGTGCATCTTTTCCCTCTCGCTGAATCGGGGCAGCCTGTCAATGTGATGACTTGTTCTGCATTAACACATCATAACATTCCTGAAGTATGGAAAATGGTGACGGAACATGTTGAGAATATCCGCAAGTCGGGTTATCTCGCAAAGAAAAGAGCTAAGCAAGATGTACAGACAATGTACGATAGCATTGAGCAGACGCTTAAGGATACGTTCTATCAGAACCCGTTGATAAAGGATATGTTAGCATTGATGGAAAGCGACGTGAAAGATAAGAGAGCTTCTGCATATACAGCAGCGAATAATCTTTTGGAGACATACTTTAATACGATGAAAAAATGATTTCGTTGTGAAATTTTCTTCTTGAATCATTTTAGATCATTTTGGAAATTTTAAAAGAAAAACATTGAATTATTTTGCAAAGAGTCGGGGTTCCGGTTCGATGCCACTAACTTAAATATTTTATCAATGAAGAAAATTTTATTAACATTGTCACTGTTCGCATCGACATTATGCGGACTTAAAGCGCAATCTAATGTGCTTAAAATTCAGATGGATGACGAGGTGATTACCTGGACGTCAGACAAGTTTGGTAACATCTATTTCGACGGGGAAACGACGCTAGTCGTGGTGGAAAATGAAAGTCTTTTCACATATTCCTACAACGTTGAAGAGATTACAAAAATCTATTTTGAAGCAGGCGAGTCATTTTCGGAAATGAATTTCGATAATGCAGCGTTTGTGTATCCTAATCCTGCGAAAGAAAGCGTGAGGTTAATCGGTATTGAAAATCAAGAAGTGGAGATATTTTCCGTGGACGGCAAGTCGTTCTTTAAAGGAAGATATGATGGGGAAGCATTGGATGTTTCCTGTCTTCCACAAGGATCATATGTAATTAAAGTAAATGGCAAATCATTAAAATTTAATAAGATATGAAAAAGTTATTCTTGATTTTAATATTAGTGATTGGCGTAAACTGTGTCAAGGCGCAAAATGCGATGTGGGTCTATAATTCTGATGGAACGGTATCTACATATAAAATTTCAGAGATTGATTCCTTGAATTTCAGTTCTAATATGATTCAGATGCTGTTGCATAAAGATGGAAAGTATAACACATTTTCTGTCAATGCTATAGACAGTATTACCTTTAAACCATTGACGCAAGAGTCTGATTCTCTTGATGTATATGTAGATTACAAGGGAGATGCGGCGACTGTTAGACATAGCGTCTCTTCAGAAGATTTCGTTGTTACGGTGAATGGTGCTGACGTCAGCATCGTCACTGCTGCTATTGAAAATCTACGTTATCATCTGAGTGGCAGCACTTCAAATGGTTCGTTTTCTCTTGAAAGCGATATGTCGTATGACGTGATTTTTAATAATGTAGAGATAGCATCAACGACAACGGTTCCTTTGAATCTTACAAAGAATGTTGAAAGAAATATCATCGTTGCCAATGGAACTTTTAACGTATTGACTGACAGTTCCGACAGTGATGGCAAAGCCGTCATTAATACAAAAGGCGCTACCAACATTAAAGGCGCAGGTTCTTTAACTGTCAATGCGAATAAAAAACACGGCATCTCTTCCGACAATGATATGAATATCAATGGTGTGAAATTGATTGTTAATAACACCGCCGATGCGTCTAAGGGATTGAAGTCTGATGCTAACATCATTATTGATAATGCTGACGTGACTATAGTGTCATCTGGCACCTTGACTTTGGAAGAGTTGGACTTAGGTTACGATCCAACGTATTGCACTGCTATCGGTGCTGACGGCAATTTTGAGATGTTAGGCGGAAACCTTGCTATCACCCTTCCTGAGAGCAATGTGGCGGGTCGTGGCGTTAAGGTCGATGGCAATATCTCTATTTTTGACGGAAATGTTAATATTATTTCACATGCTGGTGGTAACACTTATACCAACTCCGAGGGCGAGAAGGATTCGTATAAATCGTCATGCATTAAAGCCGATGGCAATATCTATCTCCTTGATGGAAATATCGTCTTGGAGGCTACTGGTGCTGCCGGAAAATGTGTTAACGCTGATGGTGCAATATATATAGGTAAGGAAAATGAAGAAAACACTTTGGTGTTAGATATGAAGACTTCAGGTGAGAAGTTTTATGAGTCGGGAAGTGGCGAAGACGCAGACTATGCTAATCCTAAGGCGTTGACGGCAGAGGGAGACCTATATGTCTATGGCGGTGATATAAACGTATATACAAAAAATGATGGCGGAGAAGGTCTTGAAAGTAAGACAAACTTGTATATCAAAGGCGGAAATGTCATCATTGATACTTATGACGATGCTATCAACGGAAAGAAACATGTGCAGTTTGACGGCGGCGTGGTATATGCTAATTCAAGAGGCAACGATGCAATTGACTCTAACGGAACATTGACGGTTAATGGAGGTTTTGTGCTTGCTTTCGGACAGACGGCGCCAGAAGGTGCCTTCGACTGTGATCAAAACACATTCAAGATCGCTGGCGGAACTTTGATTGGCATCGGAGGACATACATCTAACCCAACGGCATCGGTATGTACGCAGAATTCATTGGTTTATAGTAGTGTAACAAACGGAACAGCATTAAGCATCGTTGATACGAGCGGTAAAGATCTTTTGACGTTGCAAGTCCCTACATATTCTGGTGGTGGCGGAGGTTCCCCTGGAGGACCGGGTGGTGGATCAAACGGTTTGACATTGTTATTCTCATCTCCTGACCTTGCAAAAGGAACATATACCATCAAGCAAGGCGGTAAGATATCGGGAGGTGAAAATTTCTACGGATATTACACCGGTGCTGAGTATTCCGGCGAGACATCAACAAAAACGGTGACGATATAAGGAATTAAGGATTACAAAAAGAGGCGAATGATTTGCCTCTTTTTGTTTATCTATAACTTTCAACTTTTGAGACATAGGCTTGTTTATAATCCAATCTTGCCCCAAATCCTCAATTCCTCAACTTCGGAAACATTTTTCTTAATCTTAGTAAAATTCCTCCGATTTTGTCTCCAGCGACGACGAATGTCACGGATGTTATTACTAATATCAGTCCGATTAATATGCGTGTCGTTATGATTTCGTGAAAGACGACGATGCCGAAGAATACTGCCGTTACTGGTTCCAAGACGCCTAATATTGCTGTTGGCGTTGAACCGATATATTGAATGGCTTCTGTTGTGCAAATCAATGAGATGACGGTTGGGAATACGGACAATGCGATGATGTTCGCCCAAAGCCACCATTTCTCTGCTGGCGGTGTTGTCAGCACTCCGCTCGCCAAGGCTCGTATCGCGAAGATAATCCATCCGACAATCAAGACATACAAAGTGACTTTGATGGTGGCCATTTTGTTGATTCTTGATTTGTTGACGTAAACGATGTAGATTGCGTATGACAATGAGGAGCCGAGGACGAAGAGAACGCCTTTGGTGCTGACTACCGCGCCTTCACCGCTCTTGCATAATAGCACGATTCCTAACAATGCAACGGCGATGCATATCATTGTTTTCACTGAAATCTTTTCCTTAAAGAAAAGAAACATGATGAGCGCCACTATGATAGGGTAAACGAATAGTATTGTTGAGGCGATGCCTACGTCCATGTGATGGTAACTTGAAAATAGCGTGATGGACGACATCGCGAACAAAATACCTAATACTATTAATGGCATAAGGTCTTTTTTCTCGATGGAGAAATAGCGGCGACGAATCTTGAGCATTATTGCCAAAATAGGTATTGCGAAAAGATAACGAAAAAATAAAACTGAATATAAGTCCATGCCTCCTTCGTAAAGAGGTAATGCGAATAATGGATTCATTCCGTATGTAGCAGCAGAGATGGCTGCGAACAAATATCCTTTTGCTTTGTTATTCATAATTTGAAAAATGAGCGCAAAAGTACATTTTTTTCTCTGAAAAAACTTTTATTTTTCAAAAAGAAATTGTATCTTTGTGAGGCAAAAAAATAAAAACTAATGAAGCTATCAACAACATACCTCGGACTAAAATTAAAATCTCCTATCATCGTAAGTAGTTCAACACTGACAGGAAATGTAGAAAGTATCAAACATTGTGCAGAAGCCGGTGCTGGCGCAGTTGTTCTAAAATCAATATTTGAAGAGCAAATCGAGTCGGAGATAAAAAGGGAAGAAGGTTATAGTGCTTCCGACATCTATGATTTCTATCCAGAGGCGCAGGAATATCTTAACACTTATATGCGCGGAACAGAGATAGAGATTTACGAGAAACTTATCCGTGAGACAAAAGAAGTTGTAGATATTCCAATCATAGCAAGTATCAATTGTTCTGACAAAGGCGAATGGATTAGCATTGCGAAAGAGCTTCAAGATGCTGGCGCTGACGCTTTGGAATTGAACATCGCAATAGCTGCATTTGATAGAGATGTCGACCCAAGGGAAATAGAAAATGAATATGTTGATATTCTCAAGGAAGTAGAGAAAAATATAAACATTCCAGTTTCGGTAAAACTCGGCGATCATTTCACCAACATCAGTCGTATGGCATTCGGCTTGTCGAAGGCTGGCGCAAAAGGACTGGTGCTTTTCAATCGTTTCTATAATCCCGACATCAACATCGAGAAGATGAAGGTTGTTTCTGGTAATTCAATATCAGCACCTGAAGAAAATAGCAATACTCTTCGTTGGATTTCTCTCTTGTCGTCACAGGAAATTCCTTGTGAACTTTCAGCATCGAGAGGTGTTTATACTGGCGAAGACGTCGTGAAACAAATTCTTGCTGGCGCTAAGACAGTCCAGGTTTGCAGCACGCTCTATCGTAACGGCATAGACTACATAAAGCAGATGAATGCTGACGTGGAAGCATGGATGGAAAGACATAACTTCGATAATGTTGAAAGCTTCAGAGGAATAGTGAATAAAAAAGAAGATATAAAAGTCGTGGAACGTCTTCAATATTTAAGAAGAAACTATGACTTGCATTAATATTATTGTTTAACTTAAAAAATTAAAAAGATGAAAAAATATGTATGTGATGTTTGCGGTTATGTTTATGACCCAACAGTAGGTGATCCAGATAACGGTGTAGCAGCAGGAACTCCATTTGAACAACTTCCAGCAGATTGGACATGTCCTCTTTGTGGAGTCGGAACAGACAGTTTCTCAGAAGAATGATAAAAACGTTTTATGGACACGAATGCTCTTTTTAAGATAGGATATGGACTTTATGTCCTTACTTCTAACTATGAGAACATAGATAACGGCTGTATCATTAATACGGTTATTCAGGTGACTGATAGTCCGTTGCGTATCGCTGTTGTTGTCAATAAGAAAAATTATACGCACGAGCTTGTACTTAACTCGTGCGTATTTAATTTGTCGATGCTGACAACAGAAACACCCTTCTCAGTCATAGAACATTTCGGATTCCAAAGCGGAAAAGATGTCAATAAATTCATCGACTGCCAGCAGGAACATCGCTCGAAAAATAATGTTCTATATATTCCTAAATATACTAATTCGTACATCTCTTGTCATGTCGTGAGTCACCAGGATTTGGGCACGCATACTATGTTCTTCGCCGATGTGATTGATTCTGAAGTATTGTCGGATAAAGAATCACTGACTTACAGTTACTACCAAAACAATATCAAACCTAAGAAAGACGGCAACGGCAAAAAAGGATGGTATTGCAAGATTTGCGGATGGGTTCATGAAGATGAAAACCTCCCTGATGACATAATCTGTCCATTGTGCAAACACGGCAAAGATGCTTTTGAGAAAATAGAAGATAAAACAACAGAAATAATAACTACACAACCAAATTTCAATATGTTAAAAATAAAATTGACCGACGATATTTTCTATGTCGGTGTTAATGACAGAAAGACTGAATTATTTGAAAATCACATGGAACTTCCTAATGGAGTTTCTTACAATTCATATCTCATCGTTGATGAAAAGGTAGCTCTCATCGATCCGGTGGAAGTAAGCTTCATGGCTGAATTCCTCTTCAAGATAAAAAGCGTTCTCGGCGACCGTAAGATTGATTATCTCGTCATCAACCACGACGAACCAGATCATAGCGGCGCTGTACGTGCTATCGTACAAGAATATCCTGATGTTCAAGTCATCGGAAATGCCAAGACTTTCGGACCTCTCGAAGCTTTCTACGGACCATTGAACAACAAGAAAATCGTTGCTGACGGCGAGACATTATGCCTTGGAAAACACACACTTCAGTTCTTCACCGTTCCTATGGTTCACTGGCCAGAGTCAATGGTGACATACGAACAAACAAACAAGATATTATTCTCAAATGACGCATTCGGCGGTTTCGGAGCTCTTAACGGCTGTATCTTCGACGACGAAGCTAACCTCGATTTCTACGAAGACGATATGCGTCGTTATTATGCCAACATCGTCGGTAAAGTCGCAAGTCAAGTTGTGAAGGCAGTTCAGAAACTTGCTCCAGTAGAAATCAAGATGATTGCTCCTTCACACGGTTTGGTATGGCGCAGCAACATACAATGGGTTTTCGACAGATACGTGAAGTGGAGCACTGGCGGCAACGATGAAGGCGTCGTCATCGCTTACGGTTCAATGTATGGCAACACAGCTCTTATGGCCGACATCATCGCTCGCGGCGTGGCAGAAGCTGGCGTTAAGAATATCAAGATTTATGACGTTTCTAAGACAGAAGTGTCGCATATCATCAGTGACATTTGGAAATATAAAGGATGCATCATCGGCGCTTGCGCTCACTACGGCAGTGTGTTTCCTGACATGACATTGTTGTTGCACGAACTCACAGAATTCAAACCTAAAGATAAAATCTTCGGCGTATTCGGCGGCATGAGCTGGGGCGGCGGCGGTGTGAAATACATCAACGGCATTGCTGACAAAAACGAATGGCAACGTCCAATGGAATCAGTCGAAGTGAAAGGCGCACCTTATCGCGATGAAGATGTCGAGAGACTTTATAATCTCGGCAAGGCAATTGGTGAAGCTGTGAAGAATTCATAATTGTAGAGACGTATCAATTACACTATTAAAAATTAACAATATGTAATTGCTGCGTCTCAAATATTTAATCATAAAACATAAGATATAAGAGAAATAAATATTAAATAATACATATTATTATAACAATATAGTGTTTGCTATTTATTCGGTATCATTCTGAAACCTGAGAAATTTTAGAACAATTATACCTGCGAATAAGTTGTAAATGCCTACGTCATTGTGGGCTTACTTATCCGGTATAATGGGCAATCTCAGGGCCTCAGAATGTGGATACGTAAAGTCCACTTTTTTGTGCCTTGATAAAAGTCTGTTATATAGTAAGTGGCAGCGCGATAAATGTAGGTGTATGAAAGAAATTCATATTGGTAACTTAATTCGTAATGAATTGAGAAGACAAGCTAAAACAAACAATTGGCTTGCCGAACAAATTGGTGTCACACCACGGACTGTGAATAAAATATTTTCAAAAATGATTATAGACACAGCACAGTTATTACATATCTCAAAAGCATTAAACCACGACTTCTTCAAATATTATTCTGAAAGTTTGAACGATTAGTGGTCCAATTTGGACCATTGCCCGTTTTGGACTATCGTTTGGATTTAGCAAAAAAAACAATATCATATTTTTGCAAAAAATCAATTGTTTACTTAAAACCGATGGCTCAATGGGATATAACAGAGAATTTGTAATTATGAAGAAGTCAGTATTATTATTGGCAGCATTGATGTTCACAGCAACATTCTCATCATGCTTAAAAGACAAAGAAGGTGAGTTCCAACCAAAGGAAAAAATATCACGCATATACCATGACTATGGTTATGGTGATGGAAAGTCTCTAAGTGAAAGATGGATTTGGGATGAAAAACAACTCAAAAGCATTGATCATTACGATGAGGGTGAGTTAGATTTTACAGAAGAATTCACATACAACAAAAAAGGTCAGATAGAACGTGTCGACTGCTATTTATACGGAGAATCTATGGAATACAAATATGATGACAAAGACAAACTCTCCAAGATTACATATTATGAAGGCAG
>JAZOSA010000081.1:0-15972 GCA_045656905.1 Bacteroidales bacterium | reverse complement strand
ACTCTGACTCTGACTCTGACTCTGACTCTGACTCTGACTCTGACTCTGACTCTGACTCTGACTCTGACTCTGACTCTGACTCTGACTCTGACTCTGACTCTGACTCTGACTCTAACTCTGACTCTGACTCTGACTCTGACTGCTGACCGCTGACCGCTGACTGCTTAACTATTAACTTAAAAACCGCCAGCTGGAGGCTGATAGCTGACAGCTTTAAACAATAAACGCCATGTCTATATATTTATTAGCAGATGACGTATTTGATTTTCCATCTGCGAACTTAGCCAACCCAGACGGACTTCTTGCGATAGGAGGAGATTTGTCACCAGAGAGACTTATCATCGCTTATTCATCAGGCATTTTTCCTTGGTATAATGAGGACGAACCTATTTTATGGTGGTCGCTCGACCCTCGCATGGTGATGAAACCAACAGAGCTGAAGATTACCAAGTCATTAAGGAAAACCATTGATTCCAACCGTTTTTCATGTTCCATCGACACCAACTTCGACAAGGTCATAGAGATGTGCGCTAATGTCGAGCGCAAAGATCAGGACGGCACTTGGATTTGTCCCGACATGATAGCCGCTTACAAAGAACTGCATCGCATTGGTTTCGCGCATTCTGTCGAGACTTATCTTGACAATGAATTAGTTGGAGGATTATATGGAGTATCTATCGGCAGTGTTTTCTGTGGAGAGTCGATGTTCCACACTAAGACCGACGCTTCAAAAGTCGCTTTAAATCATTTGTGTGATTTCCTTATAAGCAACAATTTCAACATCATTGATGTACAGCAAGACACGCCACATTTCAGGAAGATGGGTGCGCACACCATTCCAAGGAAAGACTTTTTGAAACTATTGAAAGAATACGTCAAGCATCCTTCGTTGGTAGGCAACTGGGGCGATGGCAGTGCGAGCTGGAAAGAAGTCGTTATCAGTTAAACCATCAACGACTATTCATCTAACCTCCAGATTCCCAAGTCTCTGAGTTTCATCAAAGCGATTTGGTCGCCTTGCGCTGCTGCTTTCTTATACCATTCTATTGCCTTATTGACATCCTGTTCAATGCCTTGACCTATTTGATAACTGTAAGCCAGCAAGCATTGAGCCTTGACGTGACCTTGTTCAGCCGCTTTTTTATACCAATAAGTTGATTCTTCAAAACTTTGCTGGATGCCTTGTCCAACCTGATAGCAGTCGCCCAAAATACATTGAGCATCTTTATTGCCTTGTTTTGCAGTTTCAAGGAACCAGCGTACGGCCTTTGGATAATCCTTTCCCACGCCAAGTCCGTAATAATAACATACAGCAAGTCCGAACTGAGCCTCGCTATTACCTTGTTCCGCCGCTTTCTGATACCAAGATACGGCTTTAACGTAATCTCTTTTCACGGCCACGCCATCATAATAATAATTGCCGAGATTGCATTGAGCGTTGGCGTTGCCTGCTTCTGCAGCTTTGGTGTACCATTCAAAGGCCTTGTCAAAGTCCTTTTCCACACCTCTACCGTGTTCGTAGCAATAGCCGAGTAAATTTTGTGCATCTCCATTGCCCTGCTCTACGGCCACTGTAAGCCATTCGATGGCATAGTCATAGTTCTGCTCCACGCCATGACCGAAATAATAGCAGTTAGCCATCTCAAGATTAGAGTCCACTACACCTTCTCGTGACGACTTCTCAAACAATTCCACGGCTTTCTCATAATCCTGTTCAACGCCATAAGCATAATAATAGCAAGTAGCCAAACTATATTGTGCCTTTGCATGACCCTGCTCAGCCGACAATGTATAATATTTCACTGCCTCTTCATAATTCTGTTCAACGCCACATCCTTTATAATAGCAGTTGCCAAGGTTATATTGAGCCTCCTTGTTACCTTGTTCTGCAGATTTCTTAAACCAATCTACAGCAATGACTTCTGCATTATCTATACCTTCTGCATTATGATAATACAATCCCATTGTGTTCTGGGCATCAGGGTTTCCATTTTCTGCCGCCTTTGTATACCACTTCATCGCCACTGAATTATTAGGAGATGTTCCTATACCTGTCTTATAACAATAGGCGACTATATTTTGCGCAATAGGATAACCCTGTTCCGCTGCTTTTTTATACCATTCCAGCATCTCAACCTCGTCCTGCTCCACGCCAATGCCTTTGTGATAACAATATGCCAGCACCAACTGAGAAGCGACATCACCTCTTTCTGCAGACTTTCTATACCATTCCACTGACTGCTCATAATCCTGTTCAACGCCGAATCCGAAATAATAACAGTCTCCTATGTAGAACATAGCTTCAGCGTGTCCATATTCTGCCGCTTCCTGGAAACACTCCATCGCCTTATCATATTCATTCACGCTCAAACTATCACCGTAATATTTCATTCCAAGTTCAAATTTCTCGTTCGCATAATCAATCACATTTATCAAAGTATCCGCCACGAACAAAGTATCGTTTCTTGAAATAAAGAAAGATGTATCTTTTGAGATATAATCCTTTTTCTCAAATCTTACGCTATATTCTCCTGTGAACAAATCATCAAGCGTCAATGGCGTAACGCCTTTATATTCATCATCGATATAAACTTCCGACTTGACAGGATAAGAAGTAATCGTCACTTCATTTCTCAATGAATCAAGAACATCCTCATCACTGACGATTGTCATTTCATAAACGCCACGGCTACGCAGTTTTTCCGGGAGAACATATTCTAAGTCGCCATAAAGAGGATGCGAAAGCTTGAAAAACTCTGTATTTTCATCTAAACTTATTTCAATGGTTTTCTTCTTGACTTCCTTATCAATATCAAGTCTGTCGAAGGTTCTGAACTCAAAATCAGGTTTAAGGACGTCTTGTATATTTTCCGTAGATATTTTTATCAGCGCATAATCCTTATCATAGCAATAGATAAATTCCTTTTTGACAGTTTTTGTCTTTCTGGTTTTACGGAATGTATTTTCTTTTACACGTATTTGTGCGAATGAATCCAATGATATAAATACCAATAATATAAGTAATATTCTCTTCATAAAAGTAACGTTTTAATCATCCTCACAAAAATAAATAAAAGCAAAGAAAAAGCAAATAAAAGTTCCATTTTTTTACATTATTATTCAAAAAAAATCCGGGAATTTGATATTCCCGGATCTCTATTTCCGACTTAATCTTCATCGTCTACATCTTCATCGTCAAGACTGTCAAGATATTCTTCTTCCCAGTTATCAGGAATACCTTCAGCCCATTCTTCGTCGTAATATTCTTCACCTACAAGTTTCTTATCTTCTTCATTGTCAACAGCGATTCCGTTAAAGAGTTGCTTCATCATCTTTGCAGGCACTGGCAACATCTGTCCGCTTTCACCTGTTGAAATCGCGATACCGATCTGGTCTTCATGAAGTTCGTTCATCCAACCCAAGAATTCAGCGATATTCATATTTGTCACGGTATATTCCTCCCAGTCCTCACTGATATTATTAACGGCATCCGACTCGCTGCTCCACACCGGGATATATGAGTTTTCGTCGCCATCTTCAACCATTGCGAAAAGTCCAGGTTTTGCTTCAAGCAACCAAAGCATACCATTTTCTTTTACATCTGCGATAAAGTTCTTCAATAATTCCATATTTATTTAGTTTATAGTTTATAGTTTATAGTTTATAGTTTATAGTTCATAGTTCAAGGTTCTTAGCTCTTAGTTCTTAGTTCTTAGTTCTTAGTTCTCTAAATCTCATCAAGTTCGAGCCATCTCATTTCTTTCTCGTCGATGAGTTCTGTTATCTCATTCATTCTTTTACCCAGTCTGTCAAGTTCCTGATAATCGAGTTGTTCCTGCATTTTAGCGGTAAGTTCCGCCTTTTCATTTTCAAGAGCTTCGATATCTTTTGCCAGTTGTTCGTATTCTTTTTCTTCCTTATACGAACGTTTTTTCTTACGTTCCGTCGCTGGTTTCTCAACGCGAGACTCTTGTTTCTGGGCAGCCTGTTCTCTTTTCTCTTCCTTATTTTTTTCTTCTAGATAATCATGATATTGAGAATAGTTACCCATAAAACCCTTCACTTTTCCATCGCCTTCGAACACGAACAATTGGTCGACGGTCTGGTCGAGGAAATACCTGTCGTGCGACACCACCAAAAGGCAGCCTTTATAAGTCTGAAGGAAATCCTCCAGTTTCTGCAATGTCAGCAAGTCAAGGTCGTTAGTAGGCTCATCGAGGATGAGGAAGTTAGGGTTTGACACCAATACTGTGAGAAGGTAGAGGCGTCTTTTCTCCCCGCCGCTCAGCAATGAAACCGGTTGACGATGCATTGAATAAGGGAACATGAAATGCGCCAGAAGCTGGTCTGCGGTATAAGTCTTGTCTTTGCCATAATGAATGACTTCCGCGATATCCTTTATCGTTTCAAGGACTGTCTTACGCTCGTCGAATTTCATTCCTTTCTGGGTGTAATATCCGTAAGCCACGGTCTGTCCCGTGACTATCGTTCCCGCGTCTGGGCTCTCAGACCCGGTTATCATATTCAGGAATGTCGACTTGCCGATACCGTTTTTTCCTATAATGCCGATGCGCTCACCTCTTTTAAATATATAGTCGAAGTCTTTCAGTATCGTCGTATTTCCGTAAGACTTTGACACTCGGTCCATTTCCAGGATTTTGCCTCCGAGACGCTGCATATCCGACCCGAACTGCAGTTCGTTATTGTCTCGGCGCATCTTAGCCTTTTCCTGAAGGTCGTAGAACGCGTCGATGCGCGCCTTCGCCTTTCCGGTGCGGGCCTGCGGCGTGCTGCGCATCCATTCGAGCTCATATTTCAGGAGTTGCCCTGCACGCTCAGCAGCGATGCGTTTATTCTCCTCACGCTCACGGCTTTTTCTCACATAATAATCGTAGTTGCCGTTATGAGTATACATCGTTCCCTGATACAATTCAAAAATCTTATTGCACACTCTGTCAAGGAAATAACGGTCGTGAGTGACCATAAAAAGCGTCTTCGTCGATTGTGTTAGATATTTCTCCAACCATTCAATCATGCCCATGTCAAGGTGGTTGGTCGGCTCATCGAGAAACAGAATGTCAGGGTCGTCGAGGAGCACGAGAGCGAGGGCGAGGCGTTTCACCTGACCGCCGGAAAGAGTGCCCACTTTTTGAGAAAGATCTGTGATGTCAAAAGTATAGAGAAGCTGCTTGAGACGTTGCTCATACGACCATGCCTGAAGTCCATCCATCTGCGAAATGGCGTCTTCAAGTTCTTTCTTCGTGCTTAAATTATTATCATCGACATGATTCAGCAAAGCGTTTTCGTAACGCTGTATCACCGACATAACATCAGTATGACCCGTAGAAATGACTTCCTGTATAGTAGATTCTGGGTCAAACTGAGGAAGTTGTTCAAGATAACCTATCCTGATGTTTTCATTGTAAGATACAGTTCCCTTGTCGCTTTCCTCCTTGCCGACGAGAATCTTCATCATCGTTGACTTACCCGTTCCATTGGCAGCGACGAGCGCAGTCTTCTCCCCTTTCTCAATGCCGAAACTTATGTTTTCAAAAAGAAGTTTATCGCTAAAAGCCTTAGAAATATTGTCGATAGATAGATAATTCATCTTTAAATTTTGTTTTGGCAAATATAAGATTTTTTAGTTGAAATATACCATTATTAATATGACAAATAGTTTTTATAATTAAGGATTTTTCATTAAATTTGTGGTCTAAATCTAAATTTAAAAATTATGACAAAAAAACTTACTTTCCTATTTTTATCAATAATGCTTATGACATCTGCCGTAACGAATGCACAATCGAGAATAGTTCGCAAGATGGCAGACGAGAGCACCGTCATCGTAAGACCTAGTTTTGACAGAGGCGGTATTATTGAGACGACTATTTTGACAGAAGACTTTTCCAAGTTCACCGCAGGCAGCGACGGCGATCCTGACTATGTGCGTCTTGACGATGCCGAGACAGGCGTCATCAGCGACGAATATTTCAACACTCCTGGATGGAAAGGCAACGAAGTATATCAAGCAGGAGGCTGCGCCTACATCGGATTCAGCGAAGAATATCAAGAAACCGGAATTATCGTAACTCCTTTAGTAAACACACTGGGAGCGACTTACATCAACTGCCGCGTTCGTACGGTAGACCCAGCAGGCGACATCATCGGATATAACATCGTTGATGAAAACCTTGAAATCATCGACGCCAACATTGACTTCTTCAAAGCGACTAGCGAATGGACAGACATTTCTTGGTTCACATCAGCAGGCGCAGAGAAATCATACGTCTACATCTACTCTTACACCAAAAACATCTTCATCGACGATATTGAAATCGTATCTCTCCAATTGCCAACGCCAACACTTTTAGAAGAGACAAACGTCGGACTCGACAACTTCACCGCCAATTGGGAATCAGTAGAAGACGCTGACTCTTATATCTTTAAATTAACTGCTGAACATACAGCTAATGCTGACGAGACATTCTACTATACAAATACAAGCTTCGACGATGTCGTTTCAAGCGGCACCATCGCCGACCCAGAAATAAACAGCACCGTGATGGAAGCCACCGTTGAAAACTGGCACATCTATATGCCTGCCTTCATCAATGAAGCTGTCGGAATCACCGGTAAATTCGCAAGCAGCGAAGTCTACGGTTCTTTAACATCACCTGTCTTCGACTTGTCTTCAAACGACGGAAAAATCAATCTTTCTTTCAAAGTACACGCTACTGCTGGCGATAAACTCATCGTTTACCTCATCACTTCTGAATTCGGTTATTACGACGTTGCCGACGGCGTTGACTTAAACATCAGCAAAGACGGTTGGAGCGAATATTCCATCGAATTGATAAACGGCACAAACGATGCTTATGTTGAAATAACAAGCTACGGATTCAACGACATTTTCTTCGACGACATCAAATTGTCACAAGAGATAAAAAGCGGAGAATCAAAGACATTGATATTAGAAGAAATAGAAGTTGAAGGCACATCTCACAAGGCAAACATCAAAGACGCTTTCCTCAACGACGCCTTGTCATATCAAGTGGCAGCTCGCAAGAATGTATATTCAACAAACAACAACATCATCGGTTCCATCGACAGTGAATTCACTGATTCAAAAGACATCACGCTCAGCGATGACGTTCCTGCCGACGAAACCATCAGTATCGGCGAAGGCGAGTTGACATCATCTTACGTTCCTATCTCCAATTACGGAAGCGCGAACTTCTCAATCTCACAACAGATCTACACAAAAGACGACTTCAACAAAGAAAGCGGCGCAATCAAAAGCATTTCATTCCACAACAAAAACGGCAACTCCAACACACGTAACATCAACGTTTATATGAGCAACACAGTACAAGACGCATATAGAGACGGTCACGACTGGGTTCTCGTAAATGAAGCAGAATTGGTGTTCTCAGGAGAATTCACATTCGGCGGCGCTGAAGAATGGACAACCATCGAATTGCAGAAACCTTTTGTTTACGAAGGAAAGAACGTCGCCCTGACGATTTACGACGCAAGCGACAGCAACTTAGGATACGGAGGTTCTCACGACACCTTCTATGCTACAGCAACAGACACATTAAGAGGACTTTACAAAACAGCATCTTCTAAAATCAACGTATATAACATCGAAGAAGTTTATGGTTACGACTTAAAGACAAGCATCTACACCACTCCTGCGAACCAATATTACGTCAATGAAATCAAATTCGTGTTCGGCACATTGCCAGAAGTTGAACATCCAAGCGTACCTCAAAATTTATCAGCATTCGCTGTCGACGCAAAAAGCATTGCTTTAAGCTGGACTTCCGCTAAAAACGCAACAAGTTACAACGTTTATCTCGGAACTGAAAAACTTGCTAATGTAACAACGACATATTATCTTGCTGAAGGTTTAGAACCTAACACAAACTACTGCTTCACAATAACAGCTCTCAACGAAGAAGAAGAATCTGAAAAATCAGCAGAAACATGCGCAAAGACATTAGATAATGTAGGACTTGAAGAAATGTATTCATCTTTAAACATTTATCCAAATCCTGTCAAAAACGAGATTTATGTCTCTTTTGAAGAAGAAATTGAAGAAGTCTCGATTTACAACATCTACGGACAGAAACAATTGACAATTTACAATTTACAATTGACAATGAATTGTTTACATTTAAACATTGAACATCTTAATCCTGGCACATATTTCATCAAGGTGAACGGAAGCGTTAAGAAGTTCATCAAGGAATGATTGAGTTACAAACAAATAAAAACATACAAATATGAAAAGATACATACTATTATTAGTTGCATTATTTTTGGCAACAGCAGGTTTTGCGCAAAACGCAGCAACATTAAAGCGTACAATTTCCAAAGAAGAAAGAAGAAGCGACATCAAAGACAGACTGCTTCACGAAAGAAGAAGCGACCTTGAACAAAGTCGCGACGGCGGAATAACATCAACTACCGTTCTTTCGGAAGACTTCTCAAAATTCACTGCTGGCAGCGAAGACGCTCCAGACACGACACCACTCGACAATATCGAAGACGGCACCATCAGCGACGAATACTTCAACACACCAGGATGGCTCGGATTTGAAGTATACCAAGCTGGCGGATGCGCTTTTCTTGACGTAAACGGCGAGACAGGCATGTTAATCACTCCAAATGTAAACACAGACGGAAATGTCACCATCAAATGCCGCGCAAAAGCAGTCTCCGCCGAAGGTGACTATTTCTGCTACAACCTCCTCAACGAATATTCAGAACCATTAACCATAGAATACGTATACATCCCCGGCAACGAATGGGTTGATGTTGAATTCACAACAGTTGGATTAGAAAGTTCATACGTGATATTATTCACTATGTATGACGCAGTCTTCGTCGATGACATTGAAATCATCAAACATACAATTCCAGCACCTACATTATTGCCTGAGACAAATATCACAAGCACAGGATTCACAGCCAACTGGAATGCCGTTGAAGGCGTAGACGAATATTATTTCCTCCTCTTCGCAAAACACACAGCACAATATGACGAGACATACTTCTTCGTCGACTACGATTTCTCTGACATAGAATCAGAAGGAACAGAGACAGACCCTGAAGTTCCAGAAGACCTCTCTTGCGAATACGGAGCATGGTTTGCATTTCTGCCTGTCTTCGCCAACGGCACACTCGGCATATCTGGAGAATTCAGCGAAGCAGAATATTACGGATATTTCTCATCACCAGAATATGACTTATCATCCAGCAACGGCACATTCAACATCTCATTATCATTAAAAGGAAACACCGACGATTATGTTGTAGTGAACCTTTTCAACAAAGAAGGAGAACTTGCCTGCAACCAATCCATCTCATTGCCAAATGACGAATGGAACGAATTCTCATTCCCAATGGAAAATGGCGACGAGAAATCAGCAATCGAAATCGTATATTACGGAAACAGCTATCTCTTCTTAGACAACTTCAAAATATATCAAGAACTTCCAACAGGAACAAGAGTCACCACACCTCTCATCCAAACACTCTGCTACAACACCAGCGTCGGCGTCAACGTACAAGAACAATACAAATATGACGAGTTATTCTACCAAATCTATTGCGTAAAGAACATATATTCCTTCGACAGCGAAACAAGCGAATATTACGTATCAGGAGCAATGTACAGCGACTTAACAGAACCTCGCTTTGTCACATTAAGCCCAGAAAATATAGAAAACCTTGACACACAATCACCAGCTTTCGCTTATTTCAACGAAGGACAGATCAACATCTTCAACCCAGAAAACGAGATGGTTTCAATCTACAGCATCAACGGCGTTTGTGTTTATAGCGCGACGACAAACGGCACTGTCGGACTCAATCTCGCAAAAGGAACTTACATCGTGAAGATTGGCGACAAAGTAATAAAGGCAGTCAACCTTTGATAACTATTAACTATTAACAAAAAAAGACAGCCTGCAGGCTGTCTTTTTTTTGAACCATGAACTTTTTTTATCAGACTTCATCGGCGCTCAGTACCGCTCTCACGCTTCTTCCGTAATATCTGTTATAATGAGACAGGTTGTATGGCGTTGTGCCAACGGAAAAGTAAAGATGATATGAGTCGTAATATCCATATTCTGGCGTTGAAGACCAATAGTCGCAACTTGATTCCTTTCCTGTAGTATAAGAACCGTTTCTATAACCGGCAGCGGGCAAGAAAATCTGGTTGCCATTAGGTCCGGTAACGAGGCTGCCGGTGACGCCTTTTTTCTCAGTTTCCTCAAAGTCGCAATAATCCAGCAATTCGTCAAACTCATAACGAGTAGGCATTCTCCATGCTCCGCCCCATTCGGCGCGTGCCACATCATATTTTGGATTGCCAGAGATATCCGAGTTAAATATCACGTTATAAGTGTTACAATTTTGAGTGTCATAAGAATATTTGTCACTTGTCTCTCCCCAAGAATAGAAATCGCCGTATTCATTTGGTCGTGACGCCCCGATATTACAATCTGCCCACAACAATCCAGAAGGCAGACCAAGATCAACATAAACGTGACCTTTATGCTTTCCGCTGTTATCTTCTGGCGATTCTGGTTTATCAGGACTACCCTTATCAGACACTGCCCTCACGCTTCTTCCGAAATAGCGCGAAGAGTGGTATTTTCTTTTACTAGAGCCGTCCGTATCAAAAGACAATATATATGCTTCGCTTGATGTGGTCGGCGTTGAAGACCAATAACCTCCAGTTGCATTTTTACCAACTCCTGAATTATCAGAAGAATTATCATTCTTATAATCAGCTGCTGGCAGGAATATCTGGTTGCCGTTTGGTCCAGTGACGAGGCATCCTTGACTTGTTATTTCCCAATCGCAATACTCCAACAGTTCATCAAATTCATATGCGGTAGGCATTCTCCACGTTGCGCCCCATTTGCTTCTTGCCACATCATATTCTTCATTGCCCGAGATGTCTTTCATCGTTTTGCCGTAAGTATCGCAATTGTCGAGAGTATAGTCGAATTTATCTTTCACCTCGCCCCATGCGAAATAGTCGCCGTAGTCATATGGCGAAGTCGCGCCTATATTACACGAAGCCCACAACAGACCTGAAGGCAGTCCCAGATCCACAGTAGCGTAGCCATTGAGTATGACATCGCCTTTTTTAAACACCTCGTCTTCCTCACATCCTGTAAAGAGTAAAGACATTGCCAATAATATAAATATCGTTTTTTTCATTTCTGTTTTAGTTTAAAGTCCTTAATTCATTTTTTCCAGTTAACGCCCAATCCCAATTTCACCTCTACAGTTTTGAAATTAGTCGTCACCATATCGACGCTTAATGTCATATGTTTTGCGTTTCTCTGCCATCCAAGGACGAAGTCGGCGCCAAGATCTGAATCAGGGTAATACTTGTACCAGTTGCCGTCTGTCGCTTCCCAGCATTTTGTTCTCATGCCGAATCCCACGCCCAGTCTGAGACAATTTTTATTGCCGCTCGAGAACAGAAGACCCACGACGGCCGACAGACGCGATGACGCGCTTTGACCCGTAAGTTCTACCATATCTTCTGTCTTTCCGACAGCGGTATATCCTCTGAAGTCAATTCCAGACATGACAGAGGCGAACCAACCGACATTATCAACGCTACCGAATGTCAAACCATACGAATGCTGTGGAGATGTCGTATAGGCATAGTTTAACGTGATAAAATCAACACCGTTCTTCAAGTAAGCTACAGACTTTTCTTTCTTTGGAACGAAATTGTAAGTCGACTGTGTTGATGTATTGACGTCTATGCTTTTGCTGTCACTTAATTTGCCTCTTTTGACTTCAACATCATGTTTGCCAACAGAAAGTTTCAAGTTGAGCGGCGTGATTCCCATATACTTTCCATCGACATAAACCTTATCACCTTTGGAAGTTGACGTCACACGGACAGACGCTTCAAAAGCTAGAACTACGTTTCTGTCGCCGCCATATTCTTTGACTGTGATATTTCTAGTCACCGACTTGCCGTTTCTAACAGCTTTAACAGTATAAGTGCCATACGACAGACTTTTCGTCACGGGACTTTTTCCCACATATCTGTTATCAATATAAATTTCGTCACCGTTGCGTTCTGTTTTTATGGTAACCTCATAACCTGAAGTCAATTTCTCATACACTTCCAAATTCTGTTTTTCCTTTATGGCAATGTCTCTATGCGAAGACTGGTATCCTTCCTTTTCAACCCTAAGTTTATAAGAACCTACAAGCAAATTCGTGATAGACTTTGGCGTAGTTCCATAATATTTCTCGTTGATATAGATTTTGGCATTTGACGGAGTGCTTGACACATAAAGAGATCCCGATAATGGTTCAGGATTGCTTATAACGACATACTCATCTTCACCTTTCGTCACATATATTATCCTAGACGAAGTCTTATGATTATGTTTCCTTGCTTCTATCAGATATCTGCCTTCTGTCAAGTAACCTATCCACTTGCCTTTTCCAACGTATTTGCTATCAATGTAAATTTCGGACTGAGAATCTGTCGATATCGTGATTTCTGAAACTTCAGAAGACATAGGCACATCCATTTCCGTCAGCATACTATCTTCAATGACGACTGTATCTACGACTGTAGCATATTTCTCTTTTTCAACCCTTAAGACATACGTTCCCACTTCCAGTCTGTCGTGCGAGCAAGGCGTTATTCCTATATATTCGTCATCGACATACACTTTCGCCCCGACTTCAGGAGTCGTTGTGACAGAAAGGAATCCGAAGTATTTTTCGTCCAAGGTTATCTCAACATCTTTTCCTTTGATAAGGGTCACGTCTTTGACGCTTAACTCCAGTGAATCCGCCCTTGTTTCAAAGCGATAAGTCTTGACCCAAAGACGGCCTTCCCAACTGCCCCGTCCCACGCGTTCTCCATCTATATAAATGTCGGACTCAGGGTCTGCCATCACCACTACATTCACATAATTCACGATATCATTACACTCATCTCTGCGAGATTTCGCAAGACCATCTTTAGGATTCGCCTTAAAGACCTTTGTATAACAATTCAGCGCGAGCTGATAATTCTCCGCCTTGTAAGCATTGTCGCCTTTCTTTCTAAGTTCCGCTATTTCCCTGCATTTATTAGCTCTCTCATACAGTTTATCTCTCTCCGCCTCATCAGTAGTCGTTGATGCCTGAAGGTCATAAAGCTGGGCAGCATCCATATAATTACACTCCGCGAAAGCTTTTTCCGCCTGCTGCGCCATCGTCTGCGAATAAGATACAATAGAAAAAAGAATAATTCCTATTGTAAGCAATGTCTTCTTTATCATAATCTTATCATTTTTTACAATGCAAATAAAAAACCATCCAACTATATTTTCACTAAAATAAAATCAGA
Source organism: Bacteroidales bacterium (assembly GCA_045656905.1). Taxonomy (GTDB): domain Bacteria; phylum Bacteroidota; class Bacteroidia; order Bacteroidales; family F082; genus Limimorpha. The sequence goes on along the minus strand of JAZOSA010000081.1, from coordinate 2,576 downwards.
TGATAGACTTACAAAGCAATTCCGCCGAAACCAAACCATTCCGATTACATCACGGGGGACTTAGCAGTTCCGACGGAATTACATTCGCAAATTTACAATAAAACTTTGATTATACATTATCATAAAACTAAAAAAGCAATATAATTGACCAAGTCCGTCAATTGCCAATCATTGACCATTGCTTTTCAAAAAATAATTCCTAATTCCTAACACCTAATTCCTAATTTTTCTTATCTTTGCGTTTCACGAAATTTTAAGGAAAGCGATATGGAAAACAACGAGTTGGATTTTGTAAACATACCTGTATCAGAAGATTACAACGAAGAAAGTATCAAACATCTGGAGTGGAGCGAGCATATCAGGACGCGTCCTGGCATGTATATCGGCAAGGCTGGCGACGGTTCCGCTCACGATGACGGCATCTACATCCTTCTCAAAGAAATCATCGACAACTGTATTGACGAATACGTCATGGGATTCGGCAAGTCGATTGAAATCAGCATCATCGACGGCACCGTGAAAGTGCGCGACTACGGTCGTGGCATCCCGCTCGGAAGTCTCCGCGACTGCGTCGGACAGATGAATACCGGTGGCAAATACGACTCTAAAGTCTTCAAGAAATCTGTAGGTCTTAATGGTGTCGGTACTAAAGCCGTCAACGCTACATCATCGCATTTCGTAGCTCAGTCATATCGCGACGGCAAGACAAAATACGTCGAATATTCCAAAGGCAAACTCTTGACAGAATCAGAAATCATCGATACCGACCAGAAAAACGGCACCGAAATGACATTCACTCCTGACAAGGAAGTGTTCGGCAACTACCATTACATTATGGAATATGTCGAGGAAATGATTTGGAACTACGCCTTCCTCAACAGCGGTCTCGCGCTTTACCTCAACGGACAGAAGTTCCAGGCAAAGAACGGTCTCTACGACTTGCTCCTCCGTAAGATTGGCGGCAAAGAAGAGTCCTGCGCCTACCCTGTCATCCATATCAAAGAAGGCGACTTCGAATGCGCTTTCACTCATTCCAACATGACTTCTAACGAAGAATACTTCTCCTTCGCAAACGGTCAGTACAACCCTCTCGGCGGCACACACCTCAACGTATTCCGCGAAGCGATAGCAAAGACTATCAGAGAGTTCTATAATAAAGACTATGAAATTTCAGACATACGTTCTTCTTTGGTCGCTGCCATCAGCATCAAAGTCATGAACCCTGAATACGAAGGTCAGACAAAGACCAAGTTCAGCTCGACATTGATGGAACCAGACGGCGTGACAATACGCGCTTATGTCACCGACATCATCAAACGCCAGTTCGACAAGTTCTTGCACATCAATTCTGAAGTGGCTGAATCTCTCATGCGTAAGATTCTCCAGAACGAGAAAGAACGCAAGGGCATGGCTAACATCAAGAAACTCGCGAAGGAAAGCGCGAAGAAAGTCAGCCTCAACAACAAGAAACTGCGCGAATGTCGTATTCACTATAACACAAACCACGAGAAGAGACTAGAGACGACTCTGTTCATCACCGAGGGTGACTCAGCATCCGGAAGCATCACAAAGAGCCGCGACGCTCAGACACAAGCCGTGTTCAGCCTTAGAGGTAAACCGTTGAACTGCCTTGGATTGACAAAGAAAGTAGTCTATGAAAACGAAGAGTTCAACCTTCTTCAAGCTGCACTCAACATCGACGAGTCAATAGAAAACTTGAGATATAACAATATCGTCATCGCCACCGATGCCGATGTCGACGGAATGCACATCAGACTTCTGATGCTCATCTTCTTCTTGCAGTTCTACCCTGACGTGGTTCGCGACGGACACCTTTATATATTACAGACTCCGTTGTTCCGCGTGAGAAACAAGAAGAAAACCATTTACTGCTACTCCGACGAAGAAAGAATCGAGGCTATCAAGAGCTTGGGTGCAAATCCTGAAATCACACGATTCAAAGGTCTCGGTGAAATCTCCCCTGATGAGTTCAGTCATTTCATCGGTCCTGGCATAAGACTGGAACCAATCATCTTACGCCACGACTCAAGCATCATGGAATTATTGAAATTCTATATGGGAGGCAAGAACCCACCTGAGAGACAGAAATATATCATCGACAACTTAAGAATGGAAGATGATACCAACATCGATAAATTAGAGTTGATTGGATGATAATCTAATTAGAAATCAGGAATGTGGAATAAATTCACATTCCTTTTTTTCATTATATCAAAATTCAAAAGACAAGAATTAAAAAAAACAGACGTGTCAATGTGTATTTATTTCAAAGGAAACATTGACGCGTCTCTACATTCATTAATATCTATTAGACGCCACAGGGGTGACATTCTGAGACGCCACAGGGTGACGTCTCTACATTCGCTCCTAATTCCTAACTAATTTCCTAAATCTCGTTATAAACAAAATCGCGGCTAATAAGATTCCTGCCATGAAACCGCCGACGATGCCTTCGGCGCCGAGACCGAGTTTAAAACCAAGAAGATAACCGACAGGTATCTCAACCAAGATATAACATATCAAGGCGCAATACATAGGGAATTTCACGTCGGTGA
>JAZOSA010000080.1:0-46945 GCA_045656905.1 Bacteroidales bacterium | reverse complement strand
AGTTCATCTTAACGATGTCTTCACCTTTCTTGCCGTATGACTTCACGATGAATTTCTTCATTTGTTCAACAGCGAGGTCGTAAGGGATGACGCCTGAAATCTTGAAGAATGCTGATTGGAGAATTGTATTTGTACGGTTACCTAAACCGATTTCGTCAGCGATTTTAGTAGCGTCGATGATGTACATATTAATGTTATGTACAGCCAAATATTTTTTAACGAAGTTTGGAAGGTGGTTCTTTGTTTCTTCAACATCCCATGGTGAGTTGTAGAGGAATGTACCATTGTCTTTCAAACCGCGCAAGCAGTCATATTTGCTTAAGTATGAAGGTACGTGGACAGCGACGAAGTCTGGAGTACCAACTAGATAAGGAGCCAAGATAGGTTTGTCGCCGAAACGGAGGTGTGAACAAGTGTAACCGCCTGATTTCTTTGAGTCGTAATCGAAGTAAGCTTGGCTATATTTGTTTGTGTTGTCGCCGATAATCTTGATAGAGTTCTTGTTAGCACCAACGGTACCGTCAGCGCCGAGACCGTAGAACTTAGCTTCGAATGTTCCTTCTGGGAGGATTGAGAATTCTGGAAGCATTGGGAGAGAACCGAATGTCACGTCGTCGTTGATGCCGATAGTGAATCTGTTACGAGGTTCTGGACGTTCTAAGTTTTTGAATACTGACAAGATGTGAGCTGGTGTTGTGTCTTTTGATGACAAACCATAACGACCGCCGATGATATGTGGCAAGTGAGTGCTGTGATGTCTGAACAAGTCGTTATAAGCTTCAACAACGTCTAAATAGAGAGGTTCGCCGTTAGCGCCAGTGTCTTTTGTTCTGTCTAATACGCAGATACGTTTTACTGTATCAGGCACAACATCCAAGAGATATTTCACGCTGAAAGGACGATAGAGGTGTACGCTTACCAAACCGACTTTCTTGCCTTCTGCGTTAAGTTTGTCGACGACAGTCTTGATGACGTCGGTGATAGAACCCATAGCGATGATGATGTTTGTAGCATCAGGTGCGCCATAGTATGTGAAAGGAGCATATTTACGACCTGTAATCTTGCTCATTTCTTTCATATATTTTGCTACTATATCAGGAAGAGCATAGTAGTATTTGTTTTGCAATTCGCGTGTTTGGAAGTAGATGTCTGGGTTTTGAGCTGTACCGCGTGTTACAGGATGTTCTGGGTTCAAAGCGCGTTCGCGGTATTCTTTGAGAGCTTTCCAGTTGACGAGTTTCTTGATTTCTTCTTGGTCGGCTGCTTCAACTTTTTGGATTTCGTGTGAAGTACGGAAACCGTCGAAGAAGTGCATAAAAGGAACGCGACCTTCGATAGCTGCGAGGTGAGCTACTGGTGCAAGGTCCATGATTTCTTGTACTGAACCTGTTGCTAAAAGAGCGAAACCAGTTTGGCGTGCGCTCATAACGTCGGCGTGGTCACCGAAGATTGACAATGCTTGAGCTGCCAAAGCACGTGCTGAGACGTGGAAAACACCTGGCAATAATTCACCAGCGATTTTATACATGTTAGGAATCATCAACAAGAGACCTTGTGATGCTGTATATGTGGTTGTTAAAGCACCTGCTTGTAATGAGCCGTGAACAGCACCAGCAGCACCAGCTTCTGACTGCATTTCAACGACTTTAACATTTTCTCCGAAGATATTTTTTCTGCCAGCGGCACTCCATTCGTCAACATATTCTGCCATCGGTGATGATGGTGTAATAGGATAGATCGCTGCGACTTCGCTGAACATATAAGAAACGTGAGCTGCTGCGCAGTTACCATCACATGTCATAAATTTTTTTTCTGCCATAATGTTTACCTTTTTAGATATAATTAGTTGAATTAAGCTTCAGTTATCAACTATCAACTGTCAGTTCTTGAATACCGACGACTTATAGTTAATGCTATCAGCCTTTTAAGTTTCACTTTTTTAACACGCAAATTTAATTTTTTTTTATACACAAAAAGCAAAAAATGAATTATTTATTTAACAAAAAAAGCGGAACGAATCCGCTTTCTATATAAAACATCAAATGATGAATTGTTTTATGCTATACGAAATTTATTTTTCTGCTCCGTGTTGATGTTGGCAACCTTCGTGGTTGTGAGGACATTCAGCTTTAACTTCGCAGTTTTGTGCTTTTTCACAAGGAGTTTCACATTTTTGAGCGCAAGGTTTTTCGCAAGGAGTTTCGCACTTTTGTTCGCAAGGTTTTTCACATTTTTGCTCACAAGGTTTTTCACATTTTTGTTCGCAAGGTTTAATGCTGTCGCATTGTTTTGTACAAGCTTGTTTCATTTCACAGTTTTGATGATCGTGATTATGACCTTCGCATTTTTGTTCACAATTTTGGTCAGCTTTGTTGCATTTTGCACCTTGTTGATTGTTGTTACAGCAACTTGCTAATAAGACTGTAACTAATCCTAATACTAAAAAGAGTTTTTTCATGTTTTTTCAAATTTAAGTTAAAAAAATACCCAACAAAGATAATGTGTTTTTTTAAAAAAGTCAATAGTTTTTTTTATCCAATTCTAATTCCTAACTGAATCGATAGGGAATCTATAAAACACCATTTCGTAGCTTGTAGTATCGACTTCTCTTTCTTCTACATAAAAACCGATTGTCTTGTCGGGCAGGACGCACATTGAAGAATATGCAGAAAATCTTGGTACCATAATCTTGCCTTCGTTCCATGTCTTGCCTTCGTCGTTGGAGATGTATATTGCTACGTCGCGACGTGAGTTGCCTGTCGGGAGACTGTGCAATAATGTGTTTTCGTCATATCTTATTATATCGCCGTTGCAGGCAGGACCGACGAGGTCGTCCCAGACATGATGTGTCTCGTTCCATGTGACGCCGCCGTCGTGTGAAATGTTGTACCATCTTTTCCCAGAAGTGCGGATGCTCATCAAGATGTCGCCGTTGTTGAGTTCCACGACTTTAGCTTCGTCGCCACCTATGGAAGCTCGTTTCGAAACATTCCATGTTTTGCCGTTATCGTCGGAATAAATTACATAATTATTTGCTGTCATCGCCGACGTTTCTCTTACGCATGCCACGAACATAATTCTGCCTGTCGAAGTTAGAAGTCCGTTGCCGGAAGCGCAGAACGAGGCGCGCCATTTTCTTCTGATGCTGTCGGCGCATTCGTGACCGAAGATGAAATGTGTGATGTCTTCTGGTTCGGTCCAAGTGCGGCCGTTGTCGTAACTCAATGATTTATATGTTCTGTTTGGATTCGTTGGCGTCGAATTCCAGAATCCTTGTCCTCCTACAAATATGGCGATGAGTCCGTTGTCGTCGTTGGTGTGAGCGACAGCGCAGTCGCCGTATCCTTCCATATAACCGAAGCCTTTTGCGATGGTATAAGGTTCGCTCCATGTCAAACCGCCGTCGGTGCTGTAGTTGCAGATTACGTCGATGTCTTCTGGCAAGTCGGTTTCGTTTTCCTTGCGCTTGTCGGTGAAGATGACGAGACTGCCGTCTTTTGCGGTTATCAAAGTAGGAATGCGATAATATTTTGAGTCATAATCGCCAGGACGATAAACAACGGTGCGAGTGTAACCATTGAAATTGTCTTTCTTATCGCAAGAAGAGAAAAATGAGATGAGTATTAATAATGATAACAGGAGTTTTTTCATAATGTTTTTGGTAAATAACTCAGTGACCGAAAAGTTCAAAAGCCAATGGCCAAAAGCTTTAGTTCAACTTTCATTCTTTCGTTTCAATAATATAAATAACTTCGTTGTCGCGTTTCATCATGTATTTCTCGCGAGCGATGCGTTCCATCAGTGCTGAGTCTTTGTGGAGGTTCTCCAGCACTTCCTGTTGGCTTTTGATTTCGTCTTTGTAATATTCAATCTGGTCTTTGGCTTTGTTCAATTTCCTGAAGTTCTTTATCTGAAAGAATAAATTGTATTGGTCTATGAAGATTATTATCACTGCAAATATCAGTGTTGCAATGACATACTTGTTTTTAAACTTCTTTAAGATTTCTTTCCAATTCATGACGGTAATTTTTGCAAAGATAGAAAAAAAGACGACAAGTTTACAATACTATAAGACGACAAGTTTGCGTTTTCAATAAGTTTTTGCGTTGGTGATTTTTCATCAGATTATTAAAAAAGTTTTCTTAAATTCGCAATCTTAAATAAGTTTAAATTAAAATGAAATCATTAAATCCTGTCGTTAAAAAAACACTCGTTTCTTTAGTTTTCGTAGCGATAATAACTATAGTTTACGCCCTTGTCTTCACTCTTTCGGAGTTCGCTGATTCACCGTATTCTTCTTTGAAAGATTTTTTAGAATTAGCATTTCAGTGGGGCGCGATAGCGGTTGGAACATTTGGATTACTTTATTTGCTATCAATAAACAAGTATGTCTTTGCGATAACATTCCCTTTGCTTGTGATATTCAGCACGGTTCTGGCGTATTATAGATATACCGTCAATGCGACATTTACGCCAATGACGATAGAACTCGCGCTTATCAACGACTTAAGGACAAATATGCAGGTTGTGAGCTGGCAGTTGGTAGGGCTGATGTTTTGCGCTTTAACCATATCAATAGCTGTCGTTTGGATAAGATGGAAAAAAGTGACTTTCACTCGTCCAATCTTACATCTTATAGTTGCTGTCGGAATAATATTTATGACTAACTCATTGATACCGCAGTTGAAACGTCCTCTTGCCCAACGTATGCCTTATTCGATATATTACACTTTCAAGACATATTTTGAAATCAGAGATGTCGCGGCAGAACATCGCGACACGTTCACTTCGGAATCCGTCGCCAATAGCGATTCGCTTGTCGTTGTGTTCGTCATCGGCGAGTCATTGCGCAGCGACCATCTTCAGATTAATGGCTATGAAAGAGAGACGACGCCATATCTCGCAAAAGAAAGCAATCTCGTGTTGCTTGGCGATATCTACACGGAACCTTGTTTCACTCACACTAGCGTGCCGCATATCATGACGCGAGCAGATAGCCTTAATCCTCAGAGAGCGTACGATGAGCAGTCGTTCGTCACGATTTTTAACGACGCAGGTTTCAGGACGACGTGGATTGCAAATCAGGAGAGTGTCTCGACATACGCTTATTTCATGAATGAATGTGATACGCTTATCTATGTAAACGGCAGTAAATCAGTATATACTTTCGACAAATGGCTCGACGAAGACATCTTGCCACATCTTGAAAACGAATTGCAAGACGACAATTCCAACCAATTGCATATCGTTCATTCCATCGGCTCGCATTGGTGGTACAACTCACATTACACCGATGAGTTTGAGGTTTATACACCAGTCATTGAGAGTAGGGTAGTGTCGTCGAATACACAGGAAGAGATGATAAATTCATACGACAACACGATTTTATACACAGACTATTTCTTAAAAAATACGATAGACCTCATTCGCGATAAGAAGTCAATACTCATATTCCTTTCAGATCATGGTGAAAGTCTTGGCGAAGACGGATATTATCTTCATGGAACCGACCGTCCGGAGTTGCATCATCCTGCAGCTTTTGTATGGTATTCAGATAAATATGAAGAGTCATTTCCTGATATGATAAATAATTTGAAAGCAAACAGCGACAAAAGATATCGCAGCGATTATCTGTTCCATAGTATAATAGACGCCGCAGATATTACGACAAAATATAATGTTCCACAATTAAGTATTTTCAGACAAAGATGAACCGTATAGTTTGGTTAGATTACGGCAAGGCCATTGCGATATATCTCGTAGTTCTTGCACACACGGCGATTTATAAACCGGTGGAATCTTTCATATACACATTCCACATGCCGTTTTTCTTTTTTATGTCGGGCTATCTTTTCAGCTTTGAAAAATATCCTTCATACTTGCAGTTTGTGAAAAGACGTTTTAAGCAACTTATTATTCCGTATGTGATACTCAATATAATAACCTATCTCTTATGGTTTTTTGTCTTGAGGAAAGTCGGTGACGACGCCAATGAAACCGTCGGTGTTTTCTCCCCGATTATTGCGGCTTTGACTGTCAATGCCAAGGCGATGGTTCACGACGTGCCGCTTTGGTTCCTCGCAGCTTTGTTTGTCATTGAAAATCTTTATTATCTGCTTTATAAGAATGGAAAATATAGCGTCATTGTGACTGTGATATTATTCTTGCTAGCTTTCTTAAACAACACATTCAATCCGGTGCGTCTGCCGTTCTGCCTCGACATCGCTCTTGTCGCGTTGCTGTTCTATCGACTCGGTTGCGTTTTGAAAGAGAAAGGCGACAAGATTTTCAAGCCTTATCTTTTTGTGTTGTCGGCAGTCGTTATGGTTTTGGTATTTATCTTTAACGGCAAAGTCGCGATGCACACTGATACCTATAATAACATATTTATGTTTGTCGCGGGCGGCGTCGCTGGATGCTATTTCATGTCGTATATATGCAAGATGCTACAAAGTTGGTTTGGCGAGAGAAAATTCATCCAAGCCATTGCGAAAGACACTTTGTTGATATGCGCCTTCCATCTTATCATATTCGCGGTTTTAAAAGGCGTGATGCTTTATGTCTTTAAAATAGAACCTTCGATACTGACGGGAACGGTTTTACTTAATGTGATATTCGCTTTGATAAGCATGCTGATTTGCGTGTTAATTTGTAAAATATTAGATAAACTAAATCTCAAAAGATTCATAATTCCTAATTAATCAGACGTTTCAATGTGTGTTGATTTTTGTAATTTTTGATTAAAAAAAACTGATGTCTGTTGTCCATTGTCCGTAGACTTTTATTATCTTTGCAATAACTAAAATTACTATGGAAAAAACTAACTATGACATAATAGACAGTCTGCATCGTGGCGATGTCTTGAGTCGCGATGAATGGATGTCTTTACTTTCTTCACTTAATGCCGATGAGCGAGAATATCTTCGTTCCAAAGCGCAGGAAGTAGCGGTCGCTCATTATGGCAAGGGCGTTTTTGTCAGAGCCCTTCTTGAAATAAGTTCCTACTGTAAAAATAATTGTTATTACTGCGGCATCCGTGCTTCGAACAGAAACGCACAGCGTTATCGTTTGTCGAAAGAAGAGATTATGGAATGTTGCAAAGAAGCCGACAGGCTCGGGTTCAACACTTTCGTTATGCAAGGCGGCGAAGACCCTCGCCAGACAGACGAATGGGTGACCGATGTGGTGAAAACGATACGAACCGCTTATCCCGACAAGGCGATTACTTTATCCGTCGGCGAGCGCAGCGCAGAGGCGTACGCCGCTTTCAAGGAAGCAGGAGCGAACAGGTTTCTGCTGCGTCATGAGACACGCAACGATGAGCATTATTCGCAGTTGCATCCAGCGATGATGAGCTCGGCAAACAGGAGAGAGTGTCTCTTCAATTTAAAACGCCTCGGTTTTCAAACGGGCAGCGGCATGATGATAGGCAGTCCGGGACAGACCGACGAACATCTCTATGAAGATATAAGATTCCTGGAAGAACTGCAGCCACAGATGATTGGCATCGGTCCTTTCCTTCCTGCCACCGACACTCCTTTCGAGAAACAAAATCCAGGCAGCGCCGACAAGACAATACTCTTGCTTTCACTTTTGAGACTGCGTTTCCCTAATGTGTTGCTCCCTGCAACCACCGCACTCGCGACATTATGTCCCTACGGAATGGAACGCGCTATACTCGCAGGTGCTAACGTAGTGATGCCTAACATCTCTCCAGTAGAACAACGTAAGAAATACTCCATCTACGATAACAAGAAGAGCACCGGCGCCGAATCGGCACAGCAGATGCAACAACTGGAAGACAGACTTAATGCCATTGGTTATCATATCGATTATGCCAGAGGGGACTTTAGATTGGCTATTAGCGATTAGCTGTTAGCAATTAGAAATGAATAATTAATAAAACAACATATCATGTATAATATCAAATCACAGATAGCAGAGGAATTCATCAACGATTCCGAGATTCGCGAAACGATGGCTTATGCTCGCGAAAACAGCAATAATATTGAACTCATAAAATCTATACTTCAAAAGGCTCGTGATTGTAAGGGCATCTCTCACAGAGAAGCAGCTCTTCTTCTTGAATGCAACGACCAAGAAATCATCAACGAGATTTACGACATCGCTCGTGAGATAAAACATAAATTCTACGGCAACAGAATCGTTATGTTCGCTCCGCTTTATCTCTCTAACTACTGCGTAAACGGTTGTGTATATTGTCCTTATCATCTTAAGAACAAAAACATACGTCGTAAGAAATTATCACAGGAAGAAATCCGTCAGGAAGTCATCGCTTTGCAAGACATGGGTCACAAACGTCTTGCTCTTGAAGCTGGCGAACATCCAGTGGAAAATCCTATCGAATATATCTTGGAAAGTATCAAAACGATTTACAGCATAAAACATAAGAACGGCGCAATACGTCGTGTCAACGTCAACATCGCTGCTACTACTGTAGAGAATTATCAGAAGTTACGCGACGCTGGTATCGGCACTTACATTCTTTTCCAAGAGACATACAATAAAGAAAATTACGAGGCATTGCATCCAACAGGACCAAAGAGCAACTATGCTTACCACACTGAGGCAATGGACCGTGCAATGCAAGGTGGCATCGATGATGTCGGCATCGGCGTTTTGTTCGGATTAGAGACATATCGTTACGACTTCGTCGGATTGCTCATGCACGCAGAACACCTCGAAGCTACTTACGGCGTTGGTCCTCATACCATCAGCGTGCCTAGATTATGTATGGCAGACGACATCGACACAGCGGACTTCAAGAACGCAGTGCCAGACGACATCTTCTACAGAATCGTCGCTATCATCAGAATCGCTGTTCCTTACACAGGTATGATTATCTCTACTCGTGAAAGTGAGAAGAGCCGCGCTCGCCTCTTGGAACTCGGTATCTCACAAATCAGCGGAGGCTCGCGCACCAGCGTCGGTGGCTATGTGACACCGGAGACAGAAAGCGAAAACTCAGCACAGTTCGACGTCGCTGACCATCGTACTCTCGACGAAGTGGTGGGATGGCTCCTCGACCTCGATCATATCCCAAGCTTCTGCACAGCATGCTACCGCGAAGGAAGAACAGGCGACCGTTTTATGTCATTACTCAAGAGCGGACAAATCGCAAACTGCTGCTTGCCTAACGCCTTGATAACATTGAAAGAATATACTAACGACTACGCTTCTCCAGAAGTAAAAGAAAAAGCTAAGGCGATGATACAACGTCTGTTACAGACAGTGCCAAACGAAAAAGCACGCGCCACAGCAGCGAAATACCTTGATGCCATCGACCACGGCGAAAGAGATTTTAGATTTTAATAAAAATGTAGAGACGTCACTCTGTGGCGTCTCAATTTATAAATTATAAAAATGCAACGTTCAAACCGTTACCACATAGGAATCTTCGGCAGACGTAATGCCGGAAAGTCGACATTGTTAAACGCACTCACAGGTCAGGATGTGTCTATCGTTTCTGATGTAGCTGGAACTACAACCGACACCGTCTGGAAAAATATTGAATTGCCTGGCATAGGAGCGGCTGTCATCGCCGACACCGCAGGATTCGACGACATAGGCGAACTCGGTAATATGCGCAATGAAAGAACTAAACGCGCATCACAACAAGTCGATATGGCGATAATACTCGTCACAGGAAAACCAGACGACGCATCTTTCGAAATAGAATGGCGCGACTTCTTCAAAAAAGCTGAGATTCCAACGATATTCGTTTTGACAAAATGTGACTCTGACGCTGATTCTGACTCTGACTCAGATACTTGGTCTCATGTTTTAGGACAAGAAGTGTTGCCTATTTCGGCATTGAACGGAAAAGGAATAGATGTATTGTTGGCGAAGATGGCATCGCTTTATAGTAAAGACGACAATCTAGACGACATAACATATTCTTTAGTTAAAGCAGGCGATGTGGTTGTTCTTGTTATGCCGCAAGACGCTTCGGCTCCAAAGGGAAGACTGATTCAACCTCAAGTCGTCACGCTGAGAAATCTTCTTGACAAACACGCACTTGCTTTGTGTTGCGCTCCAGAAGAACTTCTGCAGATGCTGGAAAATCTCAAGACTCCACCGGTATTGATAATCACAGACTCGCAAGTGTTTGCTCAAGTGCAGCCGTTGACACCAAAAGAAACGAAACTGACTTCATTTTCAGTATTGATGGCTCGTCATAAAGGCGACATCGACACTTTTAGAGAAGGCGCAGACGCTTTGATGGCGTTGCCTAAAAATGGAAAAGTGTTGATAGCGGAAGCGTGTTCGCATATTCCTCAGAATGAAGACATCGGAAGAGTGAAACTACCTCGTATGTTACGTAAGAAATTCGGCGAGGAACTGCAAATCGACATTGTTTCTGGCAACGATTTTCCTGAAGATTTAAGTCAATACGACCTTGTAATTCATTGTGGAGCGTGTATGTTTACACGCCGTCATGTATTATCTAGAGTGAGAAGAGCAAAAGCACAGAATATTCCGATTACGAATTACGGAATCGCGATAGCAGCTCTGACTGACATATTAAATAAGGTGACGATTTAGTCGTTGATGAATCTCTTTATCACGGCGTACGCTTCTTTTATACCTAGTTCTCCGGCTTTGCTTAAGTCGCTGTTTGCTAATTCTTTTTCACCAAGGAACAATAGGGTGAGACCTCTGTTATAATAAGCTTCGGCAAGATTTTTCTCGTATTTTATGGCAAGAGAATAATCGTCGATAGCTTTGTGGAATTCTTGCATCTGCAGATGGACGTTTCCTAAGTTGTACCAGATAAAAGGATTGGTTTTGTTAGAATTTGCTGCATCTGTCAAGGTTTTTAAAGCTTGGTGATAATCGGGTTTGATAGGGGAGGTGATATTCCTTTTTTCTGATGACTTTTTTGTATTTATGCTTACAGGGTCGTTGTAGTTCTGATTAGCCAATACCAATTCTGCCTTGTCTTTTTGTAAGGATGCTATGTTTATGGCAGCATAAGTGTGGTATATATTATTGTCGATCAATTGATAGAGATTGTTTTCTGCGTATTGGTAGTTATGAATTTCATAATTCAACAAAGCGGATAGGAATGTTTTGAGATTGGCGTCATCAATTGATTCAATGATAGAGTCGTTAAGGAACGACTGATAATCTTCGTTGAAGATGTCTTTATGTATATAGACGAGACGCAATCCGTTAAGTTGTTTGTTTTCATTGATTTGGCTTAATGTTGCGTCTACGAATTGGCGTTTTTCTTTTTTGTTTTTATCTTTAGAATCGAACTCATCTACACCAATGATGAAGTTGTCGAAAGGTTTTATGTCAACGGATGAAAATTGAGCGAGTTTACCTCCTTTATCGCCGTTGGTGAAGTCGGAGTCGAAAGCTATGATTTTGTCGTAACCTATTGAATTTGAATAAATGTTATATAGAGAATCTATATTTTTATTGTCGCTGATAAGTTCCATTATTTCTTTCGACTTAAACCTGTCGGCTTCTGCGCCTTTAGTGTCGCCTTTGTCATATCTCACAATTGCTCTGTTGACCCAAGCGTCGACGTAGTCAGGGAAGAGTTCAATTACTTTTGAGAAGTCGTTTTCGGCATTGTCGAGTTCATTCATTTGGTAATGCAGTATGCCACGATTGAAGTAACCGTAAATGTTTTTCGGATTGATTTCCACTACTTTATTAAACAGTGCCAAAGCGATGTCGTTTTCTTCAAGCTGAGCATAAATGATAGCTCTGTTGAAATAAGTCAAGGCGTTGCGTTCGTCAAGGTTGTTTACGCGTTCGTAGTCTTTCAACGCAGAAATGGTGTCGCCGATATTGAGATATATGGTTCCTCTGTTAAAGAAGATTATAGGATTGTCGTTGTCCAATTTCAAAGCATTGTTGAAATCAAACAGAGCGTCTTGATATTGTTTGCGTTCCATTTGTATGATGCCGCGTCGTACCAATGCTTCGATATTGAATATGTCGTAGTAGACGGCTTTGTTAAGGTCCTCGACTGCTTCATCGAGGCGTTCCAGATGTCTTTTGGCGATGCCTCTATTGATGTAAGCGTTGGCGTTGTCGGGATGGATTATTATCGCGGTGTCGAAGCTCGCTATTGCGCTTTCAAATTCATTGAGATGAAGTTTTGTGGAACCCATAGCGATGTATAGTTCCGCGTCGTAAGGGTCTAGCGAGATGGCTTTTAGGTAATCCTTTTTTGCATTGGCGTAGTTGCCTAGGCGGTCGTTGGCGATGCCTCTGTAATGATAAGCTCTTACGTATAAAGGGTGCAGTTCCAATGTTTTGGTGAAGTCATTGACAGCACCGATATAATCGTTGAGACTGTATTTCGCGATGCCTCTTAGGAAATATCCTTCGAAGTCGTTTGGTTTAGCTGTGATGGCTTTATTGAAATTGTACATCGCATCGGAATAGTTCTCTTCCGAGAGGTCGATGCGTCCCATCATTATGAAATATTTGTGGTTTAGCTGAGAAAACGAATCAATACCTAATAATAGGAATAGTGCTAATATAAAATAACGCAGTTGATTCATTATGAAATGGTTTATTTTTGTTTTGATATAACAAACAATTCCATGATTTTCTCGCTGTAAGACTTTGAAATAGGTATTTCTTTGATGTTAGGAACGTCGAATTCGAAACTAATTTCGCTATTGTCTTTTTTCAATGACGCGATGTGCTCAAAGTTGATCATATATGATCTATGGCAACGTTGGATAGGTGTGTTTTCAAGTTCGTTAGATAATCTTTTCAAGGAGTTTCTCAAGACGAAATCTGAAACCTTATCGTTGTTGATATATTTTATAATACAATAATTATCAGATGATTCGATATAAACGACTTTTTCAGAAGCTATCGTAAAACGCACTTCGTCTTTTTCGTCTTTAAATTGGATTATGTTTCTTTCCTGTTTCTCATCTGTCTGATTAGCTATCTTTTTGATGAGGTGTTCGTTATAGAGATATAGGAAAGAGATGATGTAAGGGATTAGCAGCATCCAAGTGGTGTTTGCTATTGCTTTTCTGAAGATTTCAAATATAGCTTCCCAATATACGAGTCCTGGGTTTTGTTCGATATAGTTGTCGATGAAACCTACTTTATGAGCGATGAATATGTAAAATCCAGCGAGTATGGCTATTTCACCGAATATCCAGATGATGTATTCGAGATATCCTATTGAGATTCTTTTCACGAAGGCGTACATTATCATACGGCTGATGGAGATGAGCACCAGACCGATGAGTACCATAAGAGAGGAGTAGAGAAAATAGTTGAATGAGTTGATTCCTGGTATCCACGATTCGGAGTTGAAAGGACGGAATAAGTTGATGAATATTAATGAATATGCTGTAGTGAAGAAGATAAGTCTTCTTGTGTTTTCTTTTGTTACTAGGAAAGAAGGTAAATCTTTATTACCGAAACGTAATGTGTATTTCTTTTTTTCTTTATTTGTCATGATTGCAAATTTACATTTTTTTCAGATACTAAAAGAGTCAATCATGAATTTTTATACATAAAAAAAAGAGCTGTTTTAAGCAGCTCTTTTGTATAGTGTTTGGGTATTTACTATTGTAATTTGAAGATGATAGGCACTGTGAATGAACAGCGAACAGCACTACCACGTTGTTTACCTGGTTTCCAGTTAGGCATGCTTTGAACAACGCGAAGAGCTTCTTCGTCGCAACCGCCACCGATACCACGCATAACAGTTACGTTAGTGATTGTTCCGTTTGGTTCAACAACGAAGTTGACGAATACACGACCTTGGATGTCGCTTTCACGAGCCATCATAGGATATTTGATGTTCTTTTGGATGTATTCCATCATCTTAGCTGCGCCACCTGGGAATTCAGGCATTTCTTCTACAACTTTAAAAATTTCAGCTTCAACTATTTCTTCTTCTTCAATCTCTGGTGGAGTGAATTCGTATTCTTCAATGACTTCGTCTTGGTCGACTTCAGCGTTGATGTCGATATCGTCTTCTACTTCAACGTCGTCTTCAACGATTTGGATTTGAGTTACTTGTGGTTTTGGTTGAGGAGGTTGAACTTTAGGTTGTTCTTGTTTTGTGATTTCAACCATTTCTTCTTCAATAACTTCGACTGTTTGTTGTAAATCGTCGAAAGTTTGTTTGTCGTAGCTTTTGTATTCAAATACACGCCACACAATAAATAATGTCACAACCAGACCTATCAAGGCGAATGTAAGCTTCTTGCTTTCAAGATCTGCTTTAGGTGATTTCTTAATTTCCATTTTATTATTTTTTCTAGTTAAAACTCAAAAATTCTATTGCGCCACAAAGTTAATAAATTTATTAAATATTCTCCTCTGATTTTTTTAATTTTTTAATTTTTTTTTGAACTAAAAAATGGAATGTAATTATTCCTAATAAACATCCGATGGTGTCGGCGATGAAATCGTAAAGACTGCAGTATCTATTAATAAAAAGGTATTTCTGCAGAAGTTCTGTCAGACCACCGTATAAAATTGAAATTAAGGATATTATAAGGAATAATTTTTTTCTGTTAGGGTGATTTATATTGAAGAGAATGCTTCTGTAACCCCATAATGATATGAAGGAAAATGCGGCGAAAAGTAATAGGTGAGTTATTTTGTCTGGTCCTAGCCAGTCCCAAAAACAAACGACTGTCGGGAAATATTTTCCTGGCAATCCCATAAGCACCATAATAAATGCGGCACAGATGAGTCCTGGATAGAATCTTTCCGACAGTCGTTTCACAATGTCTGAGTTTCAGCATTCAGTTTTCAGCATCCAGCATTTACTGATAGCTGATAGCCAAATACTGATAGCTATTTATTAGCCGATTAATTCTTTGTAAGCTTCAGCATCTAATAAACCATCAAGGTCAGCAGGATTAGCTACTTGAACTTTGATGATCCAGCCTTCGCCGTAAGGATCGTTGTTAACTGTTTCAGGAGCGTCAGCGAGAGCTTCGTTGAACTCAACAACTGTACCAGCTACTGGTAATAATAATTCTGAAGAAGTTTTAACTGCTTCGATTGTACCGAATGTTTCGTCTGCTTCGAGTGTTTCATCAACTGTGTCGATGTCAACGAAAACGATGTCACCTAATTCGTGTTGTGCGAAGTCTGTGATACCTACGTAAGCTGTTTCACCTTCTAAACGGATCCATTCGTGATCTTTTGAATACTTTAATTCTGCTGGGATGTTCATTGTTACTTTATTTTAATGATTAAATAATTACTTTTTATTGTGCCAAAAATACAATTTTTATTCGTATGAATTTTATTTCTTTCAAAAAAAATTATTGAGTCAAACTAAATCTTAAAGTTATGCCTGCAAAGGTGTTTGAAGTCTTGTAAGAATTAGCGATGAATGGGTCTGTCATATCGTATCTGAAGAACGCCTGCATGCCAAGACGAGTGCTGAAATCGTAGTCTGCTGTCAGGTAAATGTTGACTTTGTTTTGACCTGAAGAGATTTGGCTGTAGTCTTCGTCAATGCTTCTCAAAGTTGTCTTGTCTTTTCTGAAACCGATGTCGAGTTTCATGGTAAGGTCGTTGCTTGTTCTGGAAGTACCGCTGGCAGATGCGAATGAAAAAGCAACGTCTTTGAATGTGTAACCGCATCCGATAATGATTTCTCTTCCTTCCGATTCAGTGAGCTGGTTGTTGATGAAGCTGATAGTGACAGTTCTGCTCTTCTTGAAGTCGAATGATGGTGAGAAGTTGTTGTTGAATGCCAACTTGATACCGATCAATGGAGCATATTGCTCAGATATTACCATTTGTGCCATGTCGTATTTAGGTACTCTTAAGTTGGTGCCTTCGTACATCATCATAGGGTCTTCTTCAGAATAACTGAGGTTTGTCGCCCAAGAAGAGATAGAATAATTTGACTTATAAGAGTGGGTGATATTGATAGTCTTGAATATCTTCTTCAAAGCTGGAATCTTTGACAATCCAGAGAAGTTTATTGACCAGTTTGGAAGAGCGAATTTTCTGAACATATTGAGTTCTACGTCATTAGCGTTTTGTCCTGAGTATGTCGCCAAGAATGAGTAGATGAGCACTTCTTGTGAGTTGGCACCGTAACCGTAAGGATAATAACCATGACCTATAGAGTCGTAAACCATAGGACTTCCCATTTCTAACCATATCTGGTTTTCATTTGCCAAACGCAATGCGATGTCTTGTCTGTTGCTGAGTAAATTGTTGAACAATTCATCGCCATCTTTGAATGAAGTTGCAGTCATTAAATGAGATATGCTGAAGTTGCCTCCGTTTGTAGGCGTGTAGATGTGGAAGATGCCGTCGGCGTCGGCTCTGAAATATTCAGAGAAACTCTCAACGTAGCTTCTGTTACCGCTAATGTCAATCTTGATGTCTCTGAATGGTTCGAGCGTGACTTTATAGTTGTAAGTCTCGTTGAATCTTTCAGAATAAGCTTGGTTGAAAGTGGTGTCTGTTGTGAGCCATCCGCCATTCATCGCTTTGTTCAAGATGTCGTTGTTTCTACCGATGACGAATCCAAATCCAGGTGCTCCAGTCATAGCGTTAAGTCCGATATAATCAGGTTCATACATATAACCTGGCAATGAAACACCGCTGCTTTGTGAATAAGAGAACGAGACTTTTTTGACGCTTAATAAGACTCTTACTAAGTTGTCGCCCACCATCTTAGCGTAGTTTTTCTTAGGAGTTTTGACTTTATTAGTGCTGTCTTTTGCAGTTTCCTCTCTTGTGCTACGGTTGTTGTTGCTACGGCTTGGTCGTTGAGGTGTTGTTATTTTCTTGAAATAAGGCACCTTATTATATAACTTAGAAAGGTCGGCGTTGGCGTTGAATTGCAAACTTGCTTCATTTTCGTTTAAGTTACCCATAACGCTTTGTGTAGCACGCGATGAAGCGGTCCAACGGTATGTGCCGGTATAGCTTGCATTCGATGTCACCCAGTCGAGGAATGGTAATTTATTAATAGGTATATTATAGTTGAGTTTAGATGTCTGGTTGAATCTTGAGATGGAACCGAGTCCGAAGATTTCGTCTCTGATGGTGTCTCGGTTAGCATCCCACTCGGCAGTCTCTCTTTCTGGCATACCAGCAGGCTCGTAAATATAAGCGTTTGCCGAAGCGTTATAAGTGAAATTCAATCCTTTGGTGATGTCGTATCTGAAGTCGTAAGTACGATTCCAGTCCCAATTCTTTGCGTATGTAGGTCTGATGATGATATCGCCCGAACTCTTGTTTCTCAGTTTTTGCTCTTGATATTGTCTGAACATTTCTGTTGAGAAAGAGAAACTCTTAGGCATATAGTAGAAGTTGATGTCTTTGATTATCTGTAGATATGGTGATGAAGCCCACTTTGCTTTTGCGAAAGGTTGGATGTTTTTAGCATTGGTGGAGTAGCTGTATCCTAATCCGCCTCTGTAAGTCTTGTCAACGGCATATTCAATATCGCTGCTTCTTTGTTCTTGTTTGGTGTATGCATAAGAAGCGTTAAAGTTCTCGATATCCCAGAAATGAGGTTTCTTCTTGCCGACGCGATTCTTCTTTAAGTTGGTGATATTGAAGTTGGTTTGTTTTACAACGTCCTTGGCTGCCGATTTCAGAGAGTCTTTGCCGGCTTGGTCTTCAATGATTTCCAATGCGTTCTTGAATTTTACGTCAGGGTCGAAAGGATTGTATTCTGGTGTTATTGTTGTCTGATTGTGGTCGTAGTGGATTGGCACAGTGATACCAGTCTTTTGTGGTGCCATGAACTTACCTAAGTCAATGTCGGTAGATATGTTATAATATCCATTTGATTCCATCTTGGAGTCGGTGACTTTTGTCTCCAAAGCGCCGTAACCTGCTGAGTTGTAAGAACCAGATGCTGTCACTCTACCTAAATCGGCCAGTGTTGCCTCGATACGTCCTGTCGCCGCCCATCCGCCTTGGTTGTTCAAGTCGGTGAGTCTTAATTCATTAATCCATACGATAGCACTCTTGTCAACGCCTATTTCGGTATTGTTCAGAGGGTTTCTGATACCAATCATCATGCTTCTGACTTCACTGATGGTTGGATTACCCAAGACCTTAATCTTCTTGTTTCCAGACAGTTCAGTGTAGACGCGGTTTGATTGAACGTTATTTGTTCCGATGGCTCGGTTACGGTTGTTCTTTACTTCAATAAGTTCTTCAAAATCAATTTCTACGTTATTTTCTTCTGGCCAAATCGCAAAGTCGTCAGTTGAAGAAGTGTACCATTCTGTGAATTTCAAAGGCACTTCGTATTCGTAGTAGTTGTCTGTCAAGTCGGAACCGAAGCGGAGGAATACAGTGAGGTCGCCGTCTTCGATGTTGTCGTATTCATTCATCTTTTCAGCATGTATGAACATACGGAGTTTCTTGTAATATCTAAAGTCGAAACTTGTTGATTTATATACGGCTCTTGCGTCGCCATCGACTAAATTTTCTACTGATAACTGCAAGGCTTGCTCGTTCTGACGTATCGTTGAAAGTGTTCCTGTATATACTTCTTGATATATTCCTGGAGGTATGACGTAAGGGACTGGCATACGGTTGCTGTTTTCTTCAAGGTTGACAGCGGATTGTTCAAACAAAGTGTGGTTTGTTTGGTCACCTGCCATATATTCGCCTGGAGCTTGTATCGCCTGAGTGTATGTGCGCCATTCGCCTCTGACGAGGTCTAATGTTGCAAAACGGATTACGATATCGCTCTTGAATCCTTTCATGAAAATTCTCATGAAGCGGATTGATGAGAATCCTTCAATGTTACCAATGACTTTATCTGGTTCTCTGATAGGAATGCGGAACTGATACCATTTGATTTCCTTGTTCTCGCCGTTTATTGTCGTGACTGTGGTTGTACGAATGTCGGAAATTCTGTTTTGTCCTGATCTCAACATCTTGTTAGGGTCGAGGTCGATTTCATATTGATAATAATTTTCCGATTCGCTAAGAGTGTTGTCGTTGTTGATGTCTTCAACGTCAGGACGTGTGGTGTTGTTTGTTGTATAACTTTCAGCGTATTGTGCTTCTGAAGGTGAGTTGCCTTCGTTGCCGTTATATTTTTTGTAACGTTCCAAGATGCTGCTATACTTAGGGTCTGAGTCGTAATCGGAGCCTCTAAAGTAATGATAGTCATCTGATGAAGGGTCATCAAATACTTCAGCGTAGGCGTCTGCTGATAACTTGTCTTTTAATATTTCAAGATAATTGCTGAAGAAGGATTGTTCGTCTGTATTTGAAAGTCCGTCATATCCAATGTCTTGATATTGACGTGATTGTGGGTTTGCATCAAAGGCGTCTACCAATGCTTGCAATGAAGGCACGCGTCCCCATGATGTAGTGTCGACGTTTGTCACAACATCTGTTGTTGGCAATCCGTTTTCGTATGATTTTCTTCCGTCACGCAAAATGTCTTCTGAGATATCACCCAAGTTGAAATACAATTTACCGACATTGCTTTGGTCTTCTCCTTCAAAGAATGGGTCCATCATCCAGAACTCGATGTATTCAACATTGGTAGCGTTGAAGTCTGACGACTCGATGGCTCTCATAATACCGCCCCATCTGTCTTCAGGATTTGAGAATGTACCGTCAAAGTTGACGTTTTCTGTGTCGTAGTTGTAAGGTCCTCTTATGTTTGGATAATATGCTAAGTTCAAGACAGATACATTGGTTGAAACACCGGCTTGAATGTCTCTGTTAGGGAATATTTCTGTCTCTAAAACTTGTCTTACTTTGTGGTCCGACAACTCGTCATTGGTGATGTTAGATGGTAAAATGTTGCTGCGACGTTCGTAGAATACCGATTGGTCGATGGTGTACCATGCTAATTTAGAACGGTTTTTGCCGTAATCCAATCCCATTGTTGAATATGCTTCTGGGAATAATGTGTGCTGATGCTGAGGTGTACTTGCGAGACTCCATGTTGACCATTGACGCAAGTCTATCGTTGACTTAGATCCTTCAAAGTCGTCGATATATGATGTTCCTGTCTGACCGTTTTCCTTGTTGATGCCTTGTATGAATTGTGCGACTTCACCATAGATGGAAATCCTTGACTTTTGTTTTGTTTCAATGAAAGGTAACTTGTCAATAAGGTCTGTCAATAACTGAGATTCAGTCTGGTAGTTTAAGTCGAAACCGTATATTGTGTTTGACAATGGTTCGTCGTTATAATTGACTTTTGTTGTATAAGCTCTTTCTGTGAGGTGTAAAATGGTTCCGCCAATCAAGAAGTCTGGGTTAATCTCATGTTCAACTCTGGCTCCCATGAATGTCTTTTTCATAGTTGAAATGGCAGTGTTGTTTTCCATCGAGATGTTGATGTTTGTTCCTGAATTGAGCAATGCTTCGTTCAAGATTGTTACACGTCCGAGAGTGTAGTCAACGGTATAGTCGACGTTTTCTACGAGAGGCACGCCGCCTGCACTAACGTTGACGGAACCTGGCTGAACGTTAAGTGCGTTAAGATTGATTTCACTTCCTGATGATGAGGTATAATGACCTTCTAATCTGAATTTGTTTTTCTCTGTGTATTGTTCCGCTGATGTCTTTGTCAAACTATACAATGAGTCGAATGCGTATTTATCGGCAAGTGCTGGTTCGTCTTCGAAAATCTTTCTGATATGACTTCCAAAAGGTTCAAGCACAGGGAAATAGATACGTCCTGTGGCAGCATTGATTGTTCCTCCATTGGTTGTGGCTCCGTTGATGAAGTCGAAGAGTCCGTCGCCGCCTTCAACAGGGTTGTTTTGTGAATTTAAGTTATCCACGTTCATCAGGTAAAGTAACGACTGTCCTTTTGCATCGCCTTTAGCATCAGCGAAATAACCTGTCGCAACGCCATTGCTGTTTCCTAAATACAGGATGTTCATGACGAAATCGGCAGGACTTATTTGATAAGCTCTGATGTTATAGTCGTTTTTCATCATAAGATCCCACATTGGCATCTTGGTATTGATGGTTGTACTCTTTAATAATTTAGTTACCAATAGGTTAGGGTCTGCTATGCTTTGGTCTGAGAATTCACCGACTTGGTAAACCTTGTCTTGTCCGATAACTGTATATTGGTAAGCAACAGCCAATGTTTGATTTGCATTTAAGTTGATATTCAATGTGATGAAACCTAACTTGCTGTTAAGTACGTATTCCGATGGTTTCAGTTTTCTGGCTTTTTGTAATTTTTCAAAGTCTTTTCCTGAAGTGTATCCTTCTGATGTTAAATATGAAGTTACGGAATTCAATGATCTTAAAGCATTGTAGTCCATATCATTAAGCAATGTGTTGACGGCGTTATCTGGATATTGTGCGCCGATGTTGCCTGCTGATTGAACATTCTCGTCATTGTATATCCATTCTGCTTTGCCTTCGCCTAAGTCGGTGAAAGCTACGATATTACGGCAGTTTTCGTAGTTGGATGTGGTGTTTGTAATCCATACTTCAATCTTATTGATATTGATGTCGGATGTGACAAGAGGTAAGTTTTCTAATGCCTTTTCGTAATTGTCTCTGAAATATTGACTGAGGAAGAAGTGTCTGTTTTCTTCGTAATCAATACATTCTATTTCGTATTCGTTGGTGAGTGCGCCGCCACTGACGGAAATGTTTTTTGTCTCACTTTCTTGGTATGAAACCACAGATGTTATGCTGGTCTTTCCGAATTGTAATTTAGTTTTGAGACCGAACAGGGATTGTGTACCTGTTATGAGAGAACTTTTAAGCGGCATGCTGACGTTACCTGCCTCGATGAGTTGTATGATGTCGTCTTCGTCGCCTTCGTATTTCAGAGTGAATTTGTTGTCGAAGGAGAATTGTGTTTCTGTGTTGTAGTTGAGTTTGAATTCTATTTTCTCTCCAATCTTTGCCGCTGCGCTTAATTGGATGCTTTCATCAAAGTCGAAGTTTGTTGTTCTTTGTTGACTTACGGTTAAGGAAGGGTCGTTTCTGCGTTGGTGTTTGATGCCGAAAGTCACGTCGGCAGAACCTTGCAATTTGATGTCGATGGTGTTGCTGCCGAAGATTTTGTCGAATGCTTTGCCGCCGACGTATATCGTTGGGATGAGTTGGTTTCCGTTTCCAGAACTGCTGCCTACAGACTCGCGGCGTTCTTTCCAATAACTGCTTATTGACTTATCATTGTAATAATCAATATATTGCTTTTGATCCATGCTGTATGGATCTTTGTACATAAAGTCGCCTATTTTGCTGTAAAAAGTGTATTTGCCAGTTGCAGGGTCGTAAATGATTTCACGGGTTACGTTGTCAGGTTCCTTGAGAAAGAATCCGGACTGGTTGTCGTAGTTTGTCGGACTGCCGTCGTTTTGAGGCATCGGGTAGATGAGCTGGATGCTATCGTTGCTTTGCGCATTTAACGATAAAGGCAAAGTTACGCTGAGTAATAACACAAGCGTAAAAATATTTTTGATATTTTTAATGAAATGTTTTCTCATAAATGACAATAACTTAAAGTAGTCTTAGTGCTTCTTTGATTAGTTGTTCCACATTTGGATTTTCCATTTGTGTCAAAAGCTTGTCTAAAGCTTTCTCGATGCTTGTCCTGTTGAAGCCTAACACCATTAATGCAGATAACGCCTCTTCTTTCGTTGTATTGTATCCAAAAGGTGTTTTTTCTCCTTCTCCGATATTGAGTTTTGAAACCTTGTCGTGAAGGTCGACGATTATTCTCTGAGCAGTCTTCGCTCCGATTCCTTTGACGCTTTGAATAGCCTTGATATTGTTGTTGGCAATGGCGTCTATCGTCTCTTTTACGGTCAATGACGAGAGTATCAATCTGGCTGTATTGCAACCCACCCCCGATACTGTTATCAGTTGTAAGAATAAAGAACGCTCTTCTTCGGTATAAAAACCATATAAAACGTGAGCGTCTTCGCGAATGGCCAAGTGTACGTATAACCTTACTTCTGCTTGTTCGCCGATGGAAGTAAATGTGTTTAATGTTATATTGATTAAATATCCAATTCCTTGATTGTCAATAACTACATAAGCAGGATTCTTCTCAACTACCTTGCCTGAAATAAAACTATACATGCCTTTATTTTAATCTCAATTCTTGAAAGAAAAAATGCTAATTAATAGTTGACAAAAATACGATTTTTAAGTTTAAAAAACAATATATTTTTATTGATTTTTTGATTCGTTTTGATAATATTTTTACCTTTGCAAAAACTAAAATATAACTTAATAATTAACAAAATATTTGTATGAATCCATCAATAGTAATTCTCGCTGGTGGTGGTCCAGCACCAGGTATCAACACTGTTGTCAGTACTGTAGCAAAGACTTTCTTGAAAGACAACTATCGCGTTATCGGTCTTCATGAAGGTTATAAAAATTTGTTTAAGGCAAATCCTAAGACAATCGAAATGGATTTCGCTTATGCAGATTTGATTCAAAGAATGGGTGGTTCGGCTTTGCAAATGAGTCGTTATAAACCAAAAGACGAAGAGTTCAATACAGATTTCTTCGTTAAAAATAATGTGAAACTTTTAGTTACAATCGGTGGCGATGATACTGCTTCAACAGCAAATCGTATCTCTAAGTTCTTGGCTGCCAATAATGTAAAAATTCAAAATATTCACGTTCCAAAGACAATCGATAACGACCTTCCTCTTCCAGAAGGCACTCCAACATTCGGTTACTATTCAGCAAAAGAAGCTGGCGTGAGAATTTCTCAAACTGTTTATGAAGATGCTCGCACTAGCGGCAACTGGTTCCTCGTTTCTGCTATGGGTCGTGAAGCTGGTCACCTCGCTTTCGGTATGGGCGCAGCTTGTCACTATCCAATGATTATCATCCCTGAAATGTTCAATAAAGTTGAAGTTACTTTCGAACGCATCCTCAACCTCGTTATCAGTGCGATGATTAAACGTAAAATATTGGGTATCGGTTACGGCGTCGCTATCATCAGCGAAGGCGTGTTCCATTTCATGACAGATGAAGAAATCGCTAACTCTGGCGTCAACTTTACATACGACGATCATGGTCACCCAGAACTCGGTAACGTAAGTAAGGCTCATATATTCAATACTTTATTGCAAAAACGTATCGCTGAATTGGGTCTCTCAATCAAGAGCCGTCCAGTGGAAATCGGTTACGAAGTTCGTTGCGTTGACCCAGGTGCATTCGATTTGTTCTACTGCAGCATGTTGGGTTATGGCGTAAAACAATTGTTCGACGAAGGTGTTTCTGGCGCTATGGTTACATCTGATGCAAAGGGTGATGTTAAACCATTGTATCTTAAAGATGTAGAAGATGAAAACGGTAAAGTGAAACCTCGTCTTGTTAATATGGAAGGCGCAAAGGCGAAACTTGTATTCCGCGATTGCTTGCAATATATCACACCAGCCGACTACGAAGCAGCTAAGAAATATGTTGCTAACCCAGAAGATTTTGATTTCAAGAAAATCCTTAACTGGTGATTGTAAAGTCGTAAAGTTTTAGATACATAGTCGCAAGGTTGAAATATACTTTGCGACTTTTTTGTTATTTGTCATGCTGAATTTCACGGATTGTACTGATTATGTTGTTGTGCTTGGGAAAAAGATCCGTGAAAATACTTGCGATACGCGGAGGTTTGTTTAAAACAAAAAAAAGAGGGCGAATTTTTCGTCCTCTTTCTTGTTGAGCCGGCGGAGGGATTTGGACCCCCGACCCCGAGATTACAAATCACGTGCTCTACCGCTGAGCTACGCCGGCATGCAATACCTTGTCGTTTGCGAGTGCAAAAGTACAACTTTTTTTTTAACCACCAAATATTTTTTTTAATTTTTTTTATTTTTTCAAATAATGACTTTTTAATAACTGGTTTAATTTGCTAGAAGCGTCTTTTAAAAGTGATTCATCTGACGGAAAATCAATAACTTGTCTGTTTAAAAGAAGAAGGGTTTCTTCTGTACATGCAGACTTGTCTCCACTTACTTCTGCGTACTGATATCGGAATGTAGAGGTGACAAAATAAGGTGTGTTGATTAAAATTTCGTCATTTTTTACGTCAATAATTTGAATTTTTCCTTTTAAAGTGGCGGATTTTGTCATAGTTTTATCCGTGACAACGGCGCTGATATTGTCTTTCTTTTCTTCAAATGTGACGGCGTCAATTCTTTCAGGTGAGATGCTTTTTTCATCAACCATAATGCGAATTGTCAAGTCGTATTTCGTGTCTTTGTTGGCGACGACGTCAAAAGGAATTCCGTAAATGGCATTTGTGTCAAAGTCAAGAATTATGTTAATCCATTCCTGAGGAATGTATGATTCAATCGGGTAGATGACTCTGAATAGAATTCTTTTGGATTGCAGAATGATGGACTTTAACATTAAATCTCCGATGTTGCCGCTTTGAGGATTTATCTTGCTTAGTTGGTTGATGAGTTTGTTTGTCTCGGCGATGTTTTCTTCGTTAATGTTTTTTAACAGCAAATTGACTTTGGCGCAAATGTATAACTCTGCTTTTTCTTTGGAGTTGCTGATTTCGTTATTAAGATTTAACTCCTTGAAATTCATCGCTGTCTTGATGTTGTCTGGCAAAGGTTTTATCTTGTTCTGTCTTTCGTTGATGGAAGTCAGTCTGTGGTAGATTTCAATCCAGATTTCAGGTTGTCCGGATTTTTTTAGATTCATTATAATATTGTGGTCAATTACGTTTGCTTCGTGGTATGAATTCGTGAACAAAGCTAATTGTTTCTCGTTCAGTTTGTTCTTCTTGGCCTTTGGAATTAATTTGTCAATGGTTTTGTCAAATTCTGACGTGTTTGTGTCTTGTGCTTTTACATTATAATTAATTAGTATAGTCAGACAGAGAATTATATATTTCAATACTTTCATCGTTTGTAATTTTTTTAAAGAAATATTACAAATTTCACACCATTTTTTATCAATAATTGTCTTAAAAATTGTATTTTTGAAGTTCTAATTAATAATTGAAAGATAGTTATGGCAAACGTTGAACAAATACAGAAATTAGTTAATGATTATATTGAAAATCAGAAATTTGAAGGCAATCCAGAAGAATTGTATGCTCCTATAAAATATATTCTTCATCAAGGAGGAAAGAGAATGAGACCGACTTTATGTCTCCTCGCATGCGAACTTTTTGGTGGTGACATTGACGATTGTATGGTTCCGGCTGTTGCAGCTGAGATTTTCCATAACTTCACTTTGGTTCATGATGATATTATGGACCAAGCTCCTTTGCGTCGCGGAATGGAAACTATTTATCATAAATGGAACTCAGATATAGCTTTGCTTTCTGGCGACACAATGTTAATCAAGGCATTCCAATATGTCTTGTCGATGAAAAAAGAATATTCTTACGAAGTCTTCGCTGAACTTTGCAAGGTGGCTTTGGAAGTGTGTGAAGGACAACAGTTTGACCTTAATTTTGAGACACGCGATGATGTTACTTTAGATGCTTACCTTGAAATGATTCGTCTTAAGACTGCAGTTCTCCTTGGTTCTGTGTTGAAAATAGGTGCTATAGTTGCAAAGGCTGACGCTGAAAATCAGAAGGCTATCTATGACTTCGGAATCAATTTGGGAATAGCATTCCAACTTCAAGACGATATCTTCGATTGTTATGGCGATGTTAAAGTCTTCGGTAAAATGACAGGAGGCGATATTTCTGATAATAAGAAGACATATTTGTATCTCAAGGCTTTAGAACTCGCTTCTGAAGAAGATAAAAATACTCTGTTACAACTTTTCGCAATGCCTAAAGGTCGTGATGAAGAAAAAATACAAACAGTGTTGAATATCTACGACAAATATAATGTTAGAAATATCGTCACTGATTTGATGACAAAATATTATGAAGATTCTCTGAAAAACCTCGATGAAGTTAATGTTCCAGAGGAAAGAAAACAAGTTTTAAGAGATTACGCAGCATATTTATATACAAGGAATAAATAAGCCGTTGACTGTTGACTTTATTCAACAGTCTTAGTTCAACAACCAATGGCCAAAAGCCAACAGTCAATGGTTAAAAAAATATAATGGCGCGTTAAACAATTTTCTCTTTTGTTAGTTTATTGTTATAAAACAACAAATTATGAAAACACATAATAAAACTTCAGTTTTACTCGTCGAAGAAGATGTCGATTTGCGTAATTCCATAAGTGAAAACCTGAATGCTGTTGATTATAAAGTATATGCAGCTAAAAAAAGCATCGAGGGTTTAGACTTTTTCAAAAAATATGACATTGATGTCTGTATTCTTGATATTGAGATGACAGGCATCGATGGTTTTGCTTTGGCGGCTCAAATCAGAATCCTGAATCCAGATGTGCCGATGATATTCTTGACCTCAAAAGGTCTGCTGGTCAATATTCTAAAAGATTTTGAATATGGAGTCGATGATTATCTGACAAAACCTTTCACTAATGAGGAACTGCTTCTAAGAATCAAGGCGGTGATGCGTCGCGTGGAGAAAAAAGACCCATTTACTTACACGCTTTCCGGTGAAAAAATCAACATCGGTCGTTTTGTATTCGACGCTAAAAATATGCTCCTTGTCCTTGATGGAAAAGAACAACCTCTTACAAGAAAAGAAGCTGCTTTGCTTAAGGTGTTGTACGACAATAAAAACGACCTCGTTACTCGTAAAAAAGTCCTGAAGATGATATGGGGAAATAACGATTATTTCATCGGTCGCTCCATGGATGTGTTCATCGCTCGTTTAAGAAAATATCTTAAGGCCGACCCCAATGTGAAAATCCTTACCGTCCACGGTGTCGGATTCAGATTAGTCGTTACGGAACCAGTTGAAATCAATGCATAATTAAATCAATGCATAATTCATAATGCATAATTTTTAGTAATTATGAATTATGAATTGTGAATTATGAATTAATAAAAAGGCAGCTGTCGCCGTAACTTAAAAATCTGAAGTCGTTGTCAAGGGCGTATTGGTAAACGTTTTTCCACTTCTCTCCAATCAAAGCTGACACTAATAATAATAAGGTGCTTTTAGGTTGGTGGAAATTCGTGATGAGCGCTTTTGCGATGTTGATTTTACACGAAGGTGCGATCATCAAGGCGGTGCTTGCATGGAAAACCTCCATCTGATATTGTTCCATATATTTTAATATCGCTGAAAGAGATTCTTCTGCCGATGGCAAAGTTTCTCTTTCTTTGTATGGAAACCATTGGTTTAGATGTATGTTGCGTTCATCTAGTCCTTCTTCAATCAGCATGACGCCCATCCAGTATAGCGACTCGATGGTTCTCATACTTGTCGTTCCTACTGGGATTATTGTCTTGTTGATGTTTTTTATCAGATTTTCGATGCAGGATTTTCTGACGGCGATTGTCTCGGAGTGCATCTCATGTTCTCCGATTTTTTCGGATGAGACAGGTCGGAATGTTCCTGCGCCCACGTGTAATGTCACTTCCTCAAAGGTGACGCCTTCGTTTTTGAGTCTGTCGATAAGTTCGTTGGTAAAATGTAGTCCTGCTGTTGGAGCGGCTACGGAACCTTCGTGTTTGGCGAAGACTGTCTGGTAACGTTCTCTGTCGGATGCCTCGGCTTCACGGTGCAGGTATGGCGGCAATGGAATCTCTCCGGCAGCCTCTAATATTTCTGCAAAACTCAATTCTGCAGGTTCCCATGAAAACCTCACGACGGAGTAATTGTCATTTTTCTCCAATCTCTCCGCATAAAGTCTTGCTTGTCTGTTGTCTGTTGTCTGTTGTCCGTTGACTATTACATCAAGAGACAACTTGTCGTTTTTCCAACGGCGTGAGTTTCCGACAAGACAACGCCATTCTGAAGGAGAGGAAGAGCTGAATGCGAGTTGATAGTCGCCGTTTCCGGTGATAGGTTCAAGGCAG
Source organism: Bacteroidales bacterium (assembly GCA_045656905.1). Classification (GTDB taxonomy): domain Bacteria; phylum Bacteroidota; class Bacteroidia; order Bacteroidales; family F082; genus Limimorpha. The sequence continues at coordinate 18,091 of JAZOSA010000080.1, read as the reverse complement.
AATATTTCAATGGCAGCACCGCTTTCCTTTGTGAACTGAAGACGTGCTCTGACGACTTTCGTTTCATTAAATATTAATAAGGAGTCTTTAGGTAAGAATTCACTTATGTTTTTAAAATGAGAAGATGAAATCTCGCCGTTTTTCAAAACCAATAGTTTAGAAGCATCGCGTTCGCTCAACGGATATTTTGCGATGCGTTCGTCAGGAAGCGGGTAGTTGTATTCTTCAATGGAAATATTCTGAACCTCTTTTATCATCGTCTGTTAATTTTTATTCAATATTACTAAAGCAGCGATGACGCCAGGGACCCAGCCGCAAAGTGTTAATAAAAATACAATTAACAAAGAACCGCAACCTCTGTCGATGACTGCCAAAGGAGGGAAAAATATTGCTAATAAAACTCTAAGTAATGACATAATGATATTTTTTATGCTTGCAAAGATAATGAATTTTATCGTTGAAATACATTAGAATTTTAATGCTTTTACACCGTCAAAAAAACAAGAAATTGTCGTTGTATTATTCAATGTTTTTTGTTAAATTTGTGCCCATTAAATAAATGGTGAATTACTAAAATTGTAAAACTATGAAGAAATTATTTACGCTTGTATTTTTATGCTTGTTTGCATTAAGCGCCTCTGCTCAAGAGTTAGGTGAGTTTAACACAAACTTTGGTACAGATGGCACATTTGTGTTTGATCCATCTAGGGCTCACGATTTTATGGAAAAAATATTAGTTCAAGAAGATGGTAAAATCATAACTGTTGGTAGAGCTCGCGTCGATGCTTTGAACTATTCGGTATACGTGTCACGTCACAACGCTGACGGTTCATTGGATGAAACATACGGTGAAGGTGGTTATGCTTTCTTGAAAGCCAATCCGCTTATCTATATGAACTGTGCATATGATGCTGATTTGGATGAAGATGGTTATCTTTACATCGCAGGTTATACATATGACTACACAAACAATACAGCTTTCGTTATCTGTTTGGATGAAAACGGTTTTGAAAATGAAGACTATGGCGATAAAGGTTATGTCATTACAGAATATGGCGGTGGCATTGTTTATGAAGCTATAGATGTTGACTCAAAAGGTCGCGCTGTTGTTGCCGGTTATCTCAATGACCAAATCCTTGTCACTCGCTATAACGCAAAAGGTAAATTGGATCAAACTTTCGCAGATGGTGGAAGTGCAATCATCACTTTCGGCGAAAAAACAAACTCAAACGCTTTTGACGTTAAAGTGTTGGAAGATGGCAAAATCTTGGTTGCTGGTTTTATGATTGAAGAAACAGAAGATGGTTATGTCTTCAATTCATGTGTATTGAGACTTAAGTCAAGTGGCGAATTGGATAATACATTCGGCGATGAAGGTTCATTGCTCCTCTTCGCAGGTGAATATGCTGAATATGCTTTGTCAATAAGCGTACAACCAGATGGCAAATACTTAATCGCTGGTTATGATGAATTATGGTCAGACACTCCTGAAATGCCAAGATATGAGTCTTATGTAACTCGTATCAATACAGATGGTACATTCGATGAAACATTTGGAACAGAAGGTTTTGTGAAAATTGAGCCATTCCAAGGAGACGGTCGTGTGAACTACTGCCACTCAATTTTAGCAGCTCAAGATGGTCAAATATTCGGAACTTTATATTCATATGATTTTAACAACCTCGCAAGTCGTGCTTACGTGTTCAATTTAGATTCTAATGGACAGTTTAAAGAAGACTTCGCAGGTTCTGGTATTATGGCATTGCCTAAATTAGCTGACGATGAAGTTGAAATCAGAACTTTATCAGTAGCATTGAAAGATGATAAAAATCTTTTGGTCGGTGGATTTGTATCTGTTGAAGATTTTGATAACTTGAAATTGTTCCTTTCATGTATAAATGTAGATGTTAAAAACGGTAATGATGATGATGATGATGATGATGATGATGATGACGACAGCATCGAAGAAATTCAAGCTAACTTCAACGTTCATCCAAATCCTGCAACTTCAACAATATTCGTTGAAACATCTTTAAACGAAACAGCACAAGTAAGCATCATAGACTTGACAGGTCGCTGCGTTAAAGAAGTCGAAGTTTCAAACAATGCAGCAATAAATATTGAAGACATTGAAAGAGGCGTTTACTTTGTCACTGTTGAGCAAAACGGTAATCGCTCAGTTGAAAAGTTAGTCGTTAGATAAAAGTCTCCGAGTCACCAAGACTACAGACAACAAGAGAAAGAGAGTTCCTATAATCTAGGGACTCTCTTTTTTATTGCAGTTCTTAGCTCTTAGTTCTTAGCTCTTAGTTCTTAGTTCTTAGTTCTTAGTTCATAGTTCATAGTTCCCTTTGAACCTTTCATAATCTCTTTTGTTTAACTCGAACTAAAAAACAATAAAGGTTATGAAAAAATTATTAATCATCGTATGTCTGTTCTTCGCCTGGCAGTTTAAGGCGGAGGCTTGTACCGGCATCTCTATGTTCGCCGCTGACGGAGCATATTTCCAAGCTCGAACGATAGAATGGGCTGGCACTAATCTTAATAGTATGTATGTCGTGGTACCACGTAACTTTAGTCAGACATCATTCACTCCGAAAGGTCAGAATGGAATGACGTTCAAAGCTAAATATGGTTACGTAGGACTCGCTGTTCATGAAAAGGAATTCATCGCAGAAGGTCTCAACGAAGCAGGCTTGTCTGCCGGACTGTTCTATTTCCCTAACTACGGCAGCTATCAACTGTATGACGAACAATACAATTCAACGACGATTGCCGACTTGCAATTAGTGTCGTGGATTTTGTCGCAGTTTGCTACTGTAGATGAAGTGAAGGCTAATATTAATAAGGTGCGTGTCGTCTCACTTATGGGCGGCGACGGATCAGAAGAAGCTATCCACTGGAGAATAGGCGATAAGTCCGGCAAACAAATCGTATTGGAAATTGAAAATGGCGTGTATCATATTTACGATAACCCTATCGGTGTGTTGACAAACGCTCCTAACTTTCCTTGGCATCTCAGTAATTTGAGCAACTACATCAACCTCACTCCGATAAATCCTCCTGCACATGAAATGGCTGGATTTATGGTGAAGCCAATAGGTCACGGCAATGGATTCCTCGGCATGCCTGGTGACTTCACACCTCCATCACGTTTCGTGAGAGCTGCTTTCTTCAAAGCTACAGCGCCAATGTTGCCAACAGCAAGAGCAACTATGCTTCAATGCTTCCATATCTTGAACAACTTCGATATTCCAATCGGAATGAACTTCCCAAAGAACGAAATTCCTGACTTGCCAAGTGCAACACAATGGACTTCAGTCATCGACTTGACAAACAAGGTTGTTTATTACAAGACTTTTGACAATAATAATATCAGAATGATTGACTTGAAAGATATAGACTTCGGTAAGGTTAAATATCAATATCAAAAGTTAGATGAGCCTAATTCACAGCCAGTGGAAGTGGTGACTGTTAGTCAATAAGTCAATAAGTCAATAAGTCGATAAGTCGATAAGTCAATAAGTCAATAAGTCAATAAGTTGATAAGTAAAAAGGGAGTTACTAAGTGTTAGTAGCTCCCTTAACTTATAGACTTATAGTCTCATAGACTCATAGACTCATAGACTTTTAACGATGTCGTATGTGTCTTTAGCAATCATGTATTCTTCGTCTGTTGGGAATACAACGACTGTAACTTTAGAGTCTGGTGTTGAGATGACGCGAGCTTCGCCCATTGTAGCGTCGTTAGCTTCCATGTCGATCTTAACTCCGAGATATTCCATATCTTGTAAGATTGGACCTCTCATGAACCAAGCGTTTTCGCCGATACCGCCAGTCATGACGATGATGTCAACGCCATTCATGACAGCTGCGTAAGCGCCGATATATTTCTTGACGCGGTGTTTGAACATATTGAAAGCGTATGTTGCGCGTTCATCGCCAGCTTCTTTACCTGCTCTCACGTCTCGCATATCTTGTTTGTCGCCAGTGATGCCGATGAGACCTGATTTCTTGTTGACGAGAGTGTTCATTTGTTTGAGGTCGTAGCCTTCTTTTTCAGCGATGTACATGAACACGCCGAGGTCGAGGTCGCCAGTGCGGCTGCCCATCATAAGACCTTCAACAGGAGTGAATCCCATTGATGTGTCGACTGATTTCCCGTTTTCTACTGCTGCTATAGAAGCGCCGCTGCCCAAGTGGCAAGTGATGATTTTTTGGTCGTTCCAGTCTTTGCCTACGAATTTAGCTGCGTTTTCAGCGACATATTTGTGGCTTGTTCCGTGGAAACCGTAGCGACGTACGCGGTATTTGTCGTAGTATTCGTAAGGAATAGGGTAGAGGTAAGCCTCAGGTTTCATTGATGAGTGGAATGCTGTGTCGAAGCAGCCGCCTTGTTTTACGTTAGGAAGCAATTCTGTAACAGCTTTCACGCCTGCCATACATGCTGGGTTGTGGAGAGGAGCGAGGTCGATGAGTTCTTCCATGAGTTCCATGACGCTGTCGTCGATGAGGACGCTCTTGGTGAATTTTTCGCCGCCGTGAACCAAACGATGACCTACTGCGCCGATTTCGTCTAATGACTTGATAACGCCGTGGTTTTCATCGAGTAATGCGTTGAGCACGATGCTGATACCTACAGTGTGGTTTGGAATAGGAAGTTGTTCGTAATGTTTCTCGCCGTTCCATTTATGTGTGAATTCTCCCATTTCGAGACCGATACGTTCTAGGAGACCTTTTGCCAAAACGTTGTGACCGTTGTCATCAATGTCAAAAAGTTGATATTTAATTGATGAGCTGCCGCAGTTTAAAACTAAAACTTTCATTTTTTTTATTTGTGTTAGAATTTATTGTTGAAAAGAGAGACGTGTCAATGTGTGTTATTGTAGTTGCATTGACGCGTCTCTACAATTATGAATTATGCATTGTGAATTATGAATTCTTTTGAGCGATTGCTTGGTTACATGTGATAGCAACGAGTTTGTAGATGTCGTCGATTGAACATCCGCGGCTCAAGTCGTTACATGGTTTAGCGAATCCTTGGAGGACTGGACCTACAGCTTCTGCGCCAGCGAGACGTTGAACGAGTTTGTAAGCGATGTTGCCGACTTCCAATCTTGGGAATACCAATGTGTTAGCTTTACCAGCCACTTCGCTGTTAGGAGCTTTGCTTGCGCCTACTGAAGGAACGATAGCAGCGTCGGCTTGTAATTCGCCGTCGATGCAGATGTCAGGACGCATTTGTTTTGCTAATTCAGTAGCCTTGATGACTTTGTCGACGTCTTCGTGTTTTGCTGAACCTTTTGTTGAGAAGCTCAACATAGCGACTTTAGGGTCAATCTTAGCGATGTTCTTTGCAGTGTCGGCTGTACAAACAGCGATTTCTGCGAGTTGTTCTGCTGTTGGGACAGGAGTTACAGCGCAGTCGGCGCAAACGATTTTGCCGTCTGTTCCGTATTTGTCGTTAGGTAAGAACATGATGAAAGCACCAGAAACGCAAGAAACTCCAGGAGCAGTCTTGATGATTTGCAATGCAGGGCGGAGCATGTCGCCTGTTGTGCTGCGAGCGCCACTTACCAAACCGTCAGCGTCGCCGGCTTTGAGCATCAAAACGCCGAGATACATGAAGTTTTCAGCGTATTTCTGAGCTTCTTCTATTGTCATGCCTTTGCTCTTGCGAAGTTCGAAAAGCAAGTTAGCATATTTATCTCTGTCAGGGTTGTTTGTTGGGTCGACGATAGTGGCTTTTTCGATGTTATTCAAACCGAATTCTGTAGCCATATCTTTGATTTTCTGTGCAGGTCCGATGAGGATTACGTCAGCGATGCCGTCAGCGATAAGTTGGTCGGCAGCTTTTATTGTTCTTTCTTCATCACCTTCAGGAAGCACGATGCGTTGTCTGTTTTCGCGTGCATTTTGTTTTATTTGTTCTATAAGATCCATGATATTTAATGTTTTAGATTTTAATTCTTGAAGACTACAAAGGTAATAATCTATTTCCGAAATTTCAAAAAAAAATATAAATATTTGTCAAGAAAAAAACAAAGATGTAAATTTGCAACGAACAATTTAAAAAAATTAAAGTTTAAAATTGAAAACTGAAAGTTATAATATTGATAGCATGGTTGAAATGCCAGTATTTGTTGCTCAAAATGACAGTATTGGCAGCAATCCGTATGAAGATTTCAAGTTCGTCACGGAAGTTTCCTGTCATTACGGGGAACCTGTGGAAAGAGAAGTCACATATGTCAGCGCGGCGTGGAATTTCGTGGTGTTGTTTGTGGTTCTGATTTTAATGGTCTTGAATAAATTCCTCTCGCATCAAAATTTGTCGTCTGTTATCTCGATACCGTTTCAAAACGGCGGAGGTGAGAGGTCTATGCGCGACAATCCATCGTTTTTCAATCTTGCTTCGTTTTCAGTTATCGTTTCGTTTATCTTGATGCTTTCGCTGTTTGTCCAGAAGATATTCGTCGTTTACGGAGGCAATCGCATCTTGCATGATAACTTCAGTTTCTTTGTTGATGTGGCGACATGCGTCGCGGCGGTATTTGTCTTTAATTATCTTCTGACAACTTTTTATGGATGGCTTTTCAAGGTTGATGCGTTGATTTACCTGCATTTTACCTCGCATGTCTCGGCAATGGCGACCAGCAACCTGTTTTTGATGCCGGTAATCCTGCTCTTGTTTTTCCATCCATACAAATTGTTTTTGATCATTTCATTGGTATTGATAGTCGTGTTTTTCATCACAACTTTTACAAAATTATTAATAGAGGTACGAATGTTGTCAAAGTTAAATTTTGTAAATATTTTTTTGTATCTTTGCACCGTCGAAATTTTACCTGTTTTGGTTATATCAAAGATGATAATAAGTGCTATTTAACTTGTTGTTAATCATATTATTGGTAAAATATGTTAAGAGATTAGTAAAAGAATAAAAAAATTGTAGATGAAGATTAAATCAATCCTTTTGTCGCAACCAAAACCTGCAGATGTTGCAAAAACTCCGTACGAAGCTATAATCAAGAAGTATAATGTTAACATTGAATTTGAAAAATTCATAAAATTAGAAGGCGTTTCTGCTAGTGATTTAAGACAAGAGAAAGTCAAGCTTAATGATTTTACCGCAATAATTTTAACAAGTCGCAACACTATAGACCATTTTTTCCGTATCGCAAAAGAAATGCGTTACACAATTCCAGAAGATTTGAAATATTTCTGCGTATCTGAGACCACAGCACAGTATCTTCAGCATTACGTACAATATAGAAAAAGAAAGATATTCCATGAGCCAACTTTTGCAGAACTCATTGGAACAATGAAGAAGCATAAGGAAGAGAAATTCTTCTTGCCAAGTTCAAATCTGCTCACTACAGAAGACCATGACGGAATGTTGACAGAAGCTAAGTTAGATTATACAAAAGCTGTCGTCTTCCGCACTGTGTCAGCTGACTTGTCACACGTTGACATTGCAAAATACGATATGTTAGTATTCTTCAGCCCTGCAGGTATCGATTCTTTAAAGGAAAACTTCCCTAACTTTGTCCAAGATGAGAATGTCGCTATAGGCGGATTCGGACATTCAACATGCAAGGCTATCACCGACGCTGGATTTACATTGAATTTCAGCGCACCAACACCTTCTTGCCCATCAATGAATATGGCGATAGAAGAGTTTATCAGCAACGAGATTAAGAAAGCTAAGAAAAAATAATTTCAATGAACGAAGGACTTCCGAAAGAACAACGTTTATATAAGAAGAAAGCTATACAACTATTATTCGAGAAGGGTAAAGGATTTAACTTTTACCCTTTTCGTGTTGTTGTCTATACTCATAATTCGGAAGATGACGAACCGTCAATACCTCGCTTCCTCGTCTCTGTATCAAAGAAAAGATTCCATCACGCAGTCAAACGAAATAGAGTGAAAAGACTCGTCCGTGAGGCTTGGCGCAGAAATAAATATGAATTGCTTGTTAATTGTGAAAAACAGAAAGTCACTTTTGACATCGCACTTGTTTATACTGCAACAATAATTTTGCCTTACGAAGATATTGAAAAGAAAATAAAACAATTATCTTTGCGTTTGAATAATACTTATTTTCTGCATGATGATAAAAAAAATAACACAACTGCCGGCTAAATTCTTGATATTGCTGATTCGCATTTATCAAGTCACCTTATCACCTTTCATCGGAAGAAACTGCAGATATACACCGACCTGCTCCAATTATGGCATTGAGGCCATCAGGAAATATGGAGCGATAAAAGGCGGCTGGCTCACCATTAAAAGAATTTTGTCATGCAACCCTTGGGGCGGAAGTGGTTATGATCCGGTCCCATAAAATAACAGTAGAGACGTCACCCCTGTGGCGTCTTAGAGTGGCGTCTAAATTGTTGATAAATTAGTTTGAAATAAAAGAATTGATATGAATAGATTAAGAGTTTTATTTTTTGTATTAGTGCTTTGTCCTTTACTATCTTTCTCACAGGAAAAGCAAAACAATTTCGAGATTTCTAAAAGCATTGACATATATAATAATGTGTTGAGGTTTCTTAACCAAAATTATGTCGATGAGATAAATCCAGCGGAACTTAATGAGACTGCTATTCATGCGATGCTCAGAGAATTAGATCCTTATACGGTCTTTATTCCTGAATCAGAAATTGAAGACGTGCGCATTCTTACAATGGGAGAATATGGCGGAATAGGTTCAATAATAAGCTATTATGATGGAAACGTTCATATCTCAGAACCTTATGAAAACTTTCCTGCACATAGAGCGGGTTTGCTTCCTGGTGATGCGATTATTGAGATAAATGGCGTCAATACAGAGAAAAAGACCGTCAGTGAAGTCAGCGAACTTCTTAAAGGTCAGCCTGGTTCTCAGCTGACTCTTAAACTCAGACGCGAAGGCGAGAAAAATATTGTCACCAAGACTCTCACTCGCGAGAAAATCAAGATTGATAATATCCCTTATTATACTGTTCTTGACGGTGGAATCGCATATATTATTCTTAATCAGTTTACTAAAGACGCTGCCAAAGAACTCAAGGAGGCGTTCCTTGAAATGAAGTCGCAAAACGAACTCAAAGGACTCATCATCGACCTTAGAGGTAATGGCGGCGGTCTGCTCAACGAAGCCGTCGATATCGTAAACCTCTTCGTGCCAAAAAACAAACTCGTGGTTTATACAAAAGGCAAGACTCCTGAACAAAATAGAAATTACTACACAAAACACGATGCTGAGGATACTGAAATCCCTCTCGTGATATTGGTCAACGAGGGCAGCGCATCGGCAAGTGAAATCGTGTCGGGTTCTATTCAAGACTTCGACAGAGGCGTGATTGTCGGTCAAAGGACTTTTGGTAAAGGTTTGGTACAGAATATCTTACCGATGTCGTACAATACTCAGATGAAGGTGACAGTGTCTAAATATTACATCCCAAGTAAACGTTGTATTCAAGAGATTGATTATTCTAAAAAGGCAAAAAACGACACTGTGACTAAAAACGATACTCTCGGTCCTCAATTCAAGACTGCAAACGGAAGAATCGTTTACGAAGGTCATGGCATTCAGCCAGATGTGAAGGTAGAACCAGAAATGCTTTCTACAATAACAGCTCATCTCTATGCGCAGAATATAATCTTTAAATATGCTAACAAATTCTATAGAGAACATAAAAAAATAGCTTCTCCTGCAGAGTTTGAAATTACAGATGATATTTATAATGATTTTGTTAAATTTGTTGAGTCTCAAGATTTTAAATATACTTCAGAAAGTGAAAAAGACTTTGAAGAATTGGTGAAGACAGCTAAGTTTGAAGGTTATTACGATAACATCAAGGACCAACTTGAAGTCTTGGAAAATGAATTGAAGAGTCATAAGGATAACGATTTGATTAACAATAGAGAAGAAATATCAGAAGTGCTTAAAGTGGAGATAGTAGCTCGTTATTATTTCCAAAAAGGCAGAATTATCTCGACTTTAAAAGATGATGCTGAGTTGAAGCGCGCTGTTGAAATCCTTCTCAACACAAATGGCAAGAACGAATACGAAAATATCCTTAAAGGAACAAATTGATTTATATTTATAAATGCTAAACGCTGATAGCTGACGGCTGATAGCCTGTGAAATTATGAAAGTAGAATACGGTAAAACTGGGACATACTTCTATTTGTTAGGATTGATATTGGTTGTGATATCTCTCCCGACATCAAGATTCGTCTTGAGTTTATCAATGGTTTACCTTCTGGTGCTATGGTTTCTTTTGGGTTTGGATATGCGCTCTATCAGCGAAATGTATCCTGAAAAACCTTTCGTGTCAAGGATAATATCTCGTATTGCTTTGTCTTTCAAAGGGATATGGCATAACATAAAAACACGTTTCAACGATTTTATACATAACAAAGTCGCTGTTGTGATGGTGTCGGTTTATGTTATGCATCTTTTGGGTTTGATATATACTTACGACTTTCCTTCTGCATTTCATGACTTGAGAATAAAGTTGCCGCTTTTGATAATGCCGCTGGTGCTATCAACGATGAAGCCGTTGGATAGAAAGCAGTTTGATACTGTGTTGTGGTTTTTTATCGCTGCGGTTTTTTTTGTAACTGTCTTAGGGACAGTGAAATTCATCCGTCGTGATTTTGTTGATGTAAGAGAATTGTCGCCTTTTATCAACTATATCAGATTGGCCTTATGTATTGTTTTCTCAATATTTGTCTTGGGATATTATCTTGTTAGTAGGAATCATAGTCTGATGATAAAAACGATTATGGTTTTTATGATAATATGGTTCTTGTGGCAGATAACGGTTTTTGAGTCTTTTACCAGCGTTTTGGTTATAGCAGCCTTGTGTTTTGTGTTGGTGATGTATTTTATCTTCAGAAGTACAAACACAAATGTTAAAATTTGTATGGTAGTAGCGATTGTCGTAGTGGCAGGCGTTGTGATATACTTTCCATATAAGGTTGCTAAAGACTATATGAATCCGGCTAAGGTAGATGTGTCACAATTAGATACGCATACAAAATTAGGAAATCCTTATGTGTTTGACACTATAGCTTTTGGCGTAGAGGATGCGAGGTATGTAGGCTTATATCTTTCAAAAAATGAGATGCTAGACGCATGGAATAAGCGAAGTGTTAAAAAAATTAACAGTGAATGGGATGATGGTTACAGAACTTTGGTTCGTTATCTTACATCGAAAGATTTAAGAAAAGATGCCGAAGGTGTTGAACATCTTACAGAAAATGATATAAGGAATATTGAAAACGGTATCGCTAATTATAATTACATAGAAAATCCTGGTTTCAAGACTAGAATAATGAAGGTGATGGTGGCTTATAATAATTATGAGAGAAACGGCGATGCCAATGGAAGCTCTGTGTTTCAGCGTGTTGAATATATAAAGGCATCTTTCGGAATCATAAAAGATAGCCCGGTTTTTGGTGTAGGTACAGGTATCATCAAACCTTTTGCTGACTATTACGAAAATACTAATTCAAAATTAAGGCCGGAATATAGACTTAGAAGTCATAATCAATATCTCGCAATAACGGTGGCTTTTGGCGTTGTTGGATTGTTATGGTTTTTATTTTCAATGTTTTACCCGCTTTTTGCAGACAAAAGAAATCGTAATTATTTGTACATGGTCTTTCTGTTTATAGTCATGCTTTCTATGTTTACAGACGATACATTGGAAACACAAGTAGGAGCGACCTTATTTGCTTTCTTTAATTCGTTCTTGGTGTTTTGTAATGGACTAAGAACTAAGAACTAAGAACCTTGTTTTATTTGAATGTAAACAATAGATTTGCGAAGAAATTCCAGATTGTCGTTATTGCAATTGCGATAACTTTGCTGAAATAAAAATTCCATTTTAGTTTTTCGTTTAAAAGATATAAGACTAAAGAGTTGATTCCCAATCCTATGATTGATACTGTCATGAATTGTGCGTATTGTATTCCTATATCTTCGGTTTGACTGTTGAAAGTCCAGATTCTGTTGATAAAATAATTTGATGTCGCAGCAAGGATAAATCCAATTCCGTTGCTCAGGAATTTATTTATTTTTAAGATTTCTTTGCATAGATAAGTCGCTCCGAAATCTATTATCATTCCGGAACATCCCACGATTCCAAATTTTAACAGTTTGGAAAGCAATAACTTATCTATGACAAATAATGATTTCATATTGTTGTAAAAATCAATCGTCTATTAATGTTCGTTCTTTGTCTGAATATTTTATCGAGAATAAAAATAAGACAATCATAACAACGATGCTGACTATTAAAACCGGAATGCTTGTTTGTCCGAATGTGTCAACATCGATGTTTGTAATGCCTTTATTATTAAGGAAATAAATCAAGACGACAGTGCCGTTGTTTAAGAAATGCATCAGCTTTGGAATCCAGATGCTGCCAGAGAAATAGAACATATAACCAAGCAGCATTCCAAGTATGAGTCGTGGAAAGAAACCGTAGAATTCGAAGTGGATGAATGAAAATATAGCAGAAGCGATGAGGATGCCGATGTGGGCGTTTTTGCAAATTTTTATTAAGGAAGTTTGTATTATAGATCTGAAAAGCAGTTCTTCACCAAGAGCGGCTAGTCCGGCAATCATAAAGAGGTTGAGGACGAGACCTCCGATGGTGTCGACGCTTACGAATTTCTCAATAATCTCAGTTGCAGCTTCTTGCATTTGTTTCATCAGGGATTCTATCTTGCTCATGGATTCTGGAAGCGTCAAGTTTGCGTTCCATTCAGCGAGGATGCTGTTAAAAGGCATGATGACGAAAATCATCGCGATGCCGATAAGGAACCATAAGATTTTGGATTTCTTTAATCCTAATGCGTTGACTGGTTTTTCTTTAACTAAAAATGCGTATGCTATAGGCGGAAACACGAAGGTGAAGAGTTGGCTGCTTATTTGCATGAATCTGAGAGCGTTTAAGTCATTAGAATCGCTTTTTGTGATGAAGACGTATGCCAAACCTATTACAGTTCCTAAAATCAGACCGATTATGATTAACGCCATTAGTAAGAATATTCTCTCTAACTTCGTGGTTTTCTTAATGATAGGGTGTTGCATTTTAGATTATATTTATTTGCAAATTTAATATTTTTGATAATATGAAATGCTTATTTTTGCATAATAAAATTTAAGGTTTTTGTCACTTATGTTTAAGATAGCAGATATAGAATTCGATCATGTTCCGTTGTTGCTGGCACCAATGGAAGGCGTCACCGACCCGCCGTTTCGTCACGCTTGCAAGGAACAAGGCGCAGATATAGTTTATTCGGAGTTTATTTCTTCTGACGGCTTGATTCGCGATGCAGTGAAGAGCGTGAGGAAGTTAGGTTTCGTGGAAGGCGAGCGTCCTTTCGGCGTTCAGATTTTTGGAAACAGTGTCGATCCAATGGTGGAAGCGGCTCGTTATGCTGAGCGTTATAATCCTGATATTATTGACATTAACTTTGGTTGCCCTGTAAAGAAAGTCGCTTCTAAGGGCGCAGGTTCTGGTATCATGAACGATATTCCTAAGATGGTCGCTATCACGGAAGCCGTTGTGAAAGCGGTGAAGAAACCTGTGACGGTGAAGACGCGACTTGGTTATGACAGCGAACATAAGGAGATTGTCGATATCGCTGAACGATTGCAAGATGTTGGAATTCAGGCATTGACGATTCATGGAAGGCTGCGTACTACGAAATGGGGCGAGCCTGCAGACTGGACTTTGATAGGAGAGGTGAAGAATAATCCTCGCATGACGATACCAATCATAGGAAATGGTGATGTCGTCGACGGACCATCAGCGAAATATTTTTTGGACAACTTTGGCGTTGACGGACTTATGATAGGACGTGCGACGTATGGTAATCCGTGGATTTTCAAGGAGATAAAACATTATTTAAAAACTGGCGAGTTATTGCCAGCACCTACTGTCGAAGAGAGAGTGCGTGTTGCCAAGGCTCATCTGTCTGATTCTTTGAATTATAAGAAAGACGAGTTTTATGCCGTGATGGAAATGCGTAAACACTGGGGACTTTATTTTAAAGGCTTTATAAATTTCAAACAATTTAAGTTACGATTGATGGAAGTTAGGACGATAAAAGAAGTCTTTTCAATCTTAGATGAAGTTGTAAATTATTATAATTCAGTTGGTTGAAATAACACGGGCGAGTACTTTTGATATAAAGAAAAATTTTTCAATTTTTTTTGAAATTTTATTATGAAATTAGCAACAATTTTGTAAATTTGCACTCGCAAAACAAAGGAATGAACATTTGTTCACCTTGCTCCTATAGCTCAGTCGGTTAGAGTAGCTGACTCATAATCAGTTGGTCCCTGGTTCAAGTCCAGGTGGGAGCACAGAAACCTCGCAAATCAAATGATTGCGAGGTTTTTTGTTATCCACGAAAATTTATCATCCATGAAAATTCACGAAATAAATTAGTGAAATATTCGTGGATTGAAAGACAGTCCTGAATAAGCACTAACTTTGTTTTTTTCAGAAAAGATTTCAACAAAATATAAAAATGATAGTTTTCGAAAACTATTTTTTTACCTTTGCAGATAAGCTTGCGCCAGAGTACGTTGCGGACGTAGGGAGTAGGATGAATTCATAACTCGCTGTGTGGTGGCTTGATATCGATTGGTGAGAAATCCTCAGTCGATTCTTTTAAAATAGAATTTCTTAAATAGTTAAATTTATGGGAATGAAGGTATTGTATGAAGAAAGCGATTTTCGTAAGATATTTAATAAATCTGTAGAAAATGAAATTGCAGAATCAGAGAAACTTTGCACACCATTCCCTATAAACTGTCATCAGAGAGATGGCGTATGGGGAATCTGGTTTCAAATTGAAGATGATTTTCTTTTGGTAAATCCCGTTGATCTGGTCAGTTCTATTTTCAAAGACGATGATTACGATTTGCTTGAATTTTATATAAAAGATTCAGAACAGCAGGATGATAAAATCTCCTTTTCGGTCAATATTTGTTGCAAAGACCATGCTTTTCATTGGAAACTATCACATTCAGCATTGGCCATTTCTGGAAAACGCTCTTTTACTTTTGAGGAATATTTAAACAAGACAAAAATGGCTATCGACAGACTGTATCAAGTGTGGAGCGAGAACGAACCTATTGCATACGATAAATATGATGTTGAGCTGGATGCTGTAGAAATGTGTAAAAAACAGATGGAAATCAAGGCGGTGATGCCTGATAATTCCGTTCTGAAAAATGCCGATGTACATGAAGAATCTTTCGTCTTTCATCCTGTTGAGTGTGATTTTTATGAAGAATACACCATAGGTATAGGCAACAGAAAATATAACACATATCTTACTGATTGGGACAATAATCTGGAACGTATCAGACATCAGTTAGAGACATATTTATATGAAGAAGATGCAAGTGTGAAATTATATTTTGATATGTCTGAAACTGTTGTGATTATCAAAAAAGAAAGTGTTCTCGACAATATCGTTGATGATGGGGAAGGGTATTATTATAAATATAAAGACTATGCCTTGGTTGAAATACATCCTAACGAATTCGTACACAATCCTATTGTTAAAGGATATTGCGACAGAGAAGAAACGATAAGAACATTCTATGAAGGATTGTTGCGTCATGCAATGCGTCTTCCGATGTCTGATGACAATCGTACTCCAAATAAAATGGATGCTTACAATATGATAAAATCACCATTGATTGAGTCGTATCTGAGAAAAGATAAAGTGGACAATGACACTTATAGCATTAGGCAAGTTCATGTAAAGCATATTCTTACCATTGAACCGGATATGTCGCAACTGTTTTTTGATGAAGAGATGGTTTCTTATGATTCTTTTGATGGTTTGTATGATAAAGAAGGAAAACCTTTTGAAATGAGTGAGTTTGTCGAGTGGCAGAAAGAGATTGAGCAAATCCTTGTCGCATCTGAGACGGGAGAATCGTATGAGAAAGATTGGGAAGACTATCACAGACGAGGTTTAAGATTGGCAAAATCATTGAGAGACAAACTTTCTTCTGACTTCGATTTATGGTATGATGCTCCATTTGAAGACAAAAGCAAAACTATAGAAACGCCAATACTTATCATTTGAAATCATGTGCCAAGCTAAAACAAAAGGACGACAAAATGAAATATCTGAACGAATTTCACAGGATGACAACAGAACGCAAACTTCGCAAAATGGAAGAATGGAAGAAGCTGCCATTCAATTGCGAGAAGGCGGCAGAACGAGCCAAACAACTGATGGCAGAATCCAACCATCTGCATCCGGACAAGAAATAGAATCAAGCAAAGCGGAACGCTACGCCAAAGAAAACGACATCTGGATTTCCTTATCAGACGTTTTCAAACTCGGAGCGCAAGGTCCCAGCGGAAATGAAAATGACACTTATTTTTCACCTGAAGGTTATGTCTATAAGGTTAATAATCTGATGAATAGTGGTAATATCGTTTCTTTATTTGAACGATTGTCCATACATAATCAGACATTCCCAGAAACAGCATACGAACTATATGGGTTTACAGGTTTTGAAGGAAGAAGCGTTTTTCCTGTCATACGCCAGAGAGCTGTATGCAATCCAGACAATGCGACTACTGAAGATATCGAAGAATATATGAAATTGCTCGGATTTCAAAAGGTTAAAGAATATTCTTATTGCAATGGCGAGATTCTCATTTCTGACTTGCGACCTCGCAATGTGCTAAAAGACATTGATGGCGACATTTATATTGTTGACGCTGAATTTAAAGCGATTAACTACTGATTCCTAAGTCAGCTTCATTGACCAATTCATTGAGATGTTTTTTAAATGCTTCTAATGTCAACGCGTCTGCATTGTCTTTAAATGTCGCAATCCAATTTACCATTTCCTGTTCTATACGATATGCTACTATTATAGCCATATGTATGTATATGTTAATTTCTTTTTCGCCAAGTTCAAGTAATAATCCTATTAATATGCTCCTTAGTTCTTGTTTTTCTTCACTCTCTGTCATATCTATAAAAACTATGATTCAACAATCTTCAGTCAACCGACAAAAAAACATCTTGCAGAATTGCAGCAATTCATGCAAGATGTTGCGACATCCTTCAAACCGCAGCGTTTCAGCCTCACGGAGATGTCTGATAAGGGCGTTTCCCAACTGTCAATGCTCTAAAGAACCTTGCACACAACGTCCGTAACGTCTGAGACAACCCTAATTTTAATTGCAAATATAGATGTAATATTTACTAAAATATATATTGTTGAAATCTTTTTTGATAGAACTATGATTCATGCAAAAATATATTCAATACTTTTGTAATAATAAATGGATAATTGTATATGAATTATGATGAATTTGGAAAATATTCTAATGGAGGACGGCATTTAAAATAACACATTTATCGTGTCGTTAGTTTGAATTGGTGTTTCATTCGTGTTATTTCATGGATAATTATTCTGTGGATGTTTTATTAAAATATTCCCATACTATCTTCGCTTTCGCTTTTCCGACGATTTTTTCCAATGTCTCCAAACTCGCTTCCTTGATGTTCTTGACGGATTTCAATTCTAACATCAGTTTCTCTGCTGTCTGTTTGCCGATGCCTTTGATGTCGTTAAGCTCAGAATGAATGAATCCTTTCTCGAATTTCTTTCTGTGATGCGTGATGCCGAATCTGTGCGCCTCGTCGCGGATGTGTTGTATCACCTTTAAAGTCTCGGAGCGTCTGTCTATATATAAAGGTATACTGTCGCCAGGGAAATATATCTCTTCTAATTTTTCCGCAATGCCGATGATGCTTATCTTTCCGAATAATCCTAGCTGCTGCAGAATCTTAACGGCAGACGATAGCTGTCCCTTGCCGCCGTCAACGACAATCAAATCGGGAAGTCGCTGCTCTTCATCTAAGAGGCGTTTGTATCTTCTGTAGATAATCTCTTCCATAGAGGCGAAGTCGTTCGGACCTTCAACGGTCTTGATGTTGAAATGTCGATAACCGCTCTTGTTGGGTTTCGCATTGACAAACTGCGTCATCGCGGCCACAGCATAGTCGCCCTGGAAGTTGGAGTTGT
>JAZOSA010000079.1:0-5946 GCA_045656905.1 Bacteroidales bacterium | reverse complement strand
GTAACCGTTTTCTGGGTCGTCAGGATATATTGTATTCAAAGTGCTTTCTTCGCCGTTGATGGTGCATGTCACTTCTTCGAAGTGGAGAGCGTCAAGTCGGAGGCCAAGCGGTCTTAGGAAGACAAGAGAAGAACACAACTCCTTGGCTCACAGAACGACATGGCTACGATCCGACTTGTAACCGTTTTCTGGGTCGTCAGGATATATTGTATTCAAAGTGCTTTCTTCGCCGTTGATGGTGCATGTCACTTCTTCGAAGTGGAGAGCGTCGGCGTGTTCAACTTTGAGGCTTGTGCTGATGACGATAGCCTTTAATTCTGGGAGATAAACGTTTGTTTCGTTATAAGGACGACGTATTGTGATGTCTGTTGGATAAGCAGTATGGTCGATGACTTGGAAAGTCTTGACTACGTCAGGAGCAGCGAGCCAAGTGTTGTCGCCGCCTTGAGTCGCTTTCAAAGAGACAGTACCAGTTTCGCCTGTGAGAGTAAGGACGTTGCCTTCTATTGTAGCAGGGCCGCTGATGATTTCGAATGAAACAGGGAGACCTGATGTAGAAGTAGCTTCTAAAGTATAAGGAGGATTTATTGTCAATTGTTTAGGAACGTCAGGCATATTGATGTATTGCATGTTGCCTTCTGGCATTTGGCGTACCAAGAAGTTGTCGAATCCGCCTGTACCGCCTTGGCAGTGGAAGAAGATGCCGTCCCACATTTTATAGTCTTTCATGTCGCCAGAACCTGGAGTCATTCCCATATTGAGTTCTGTTGCTTCTGAGAGTTGCATCCATTCGCCCCAGCTTGTTCCGTCGAAGTCTTTAACGAAGACTGTCAAAGAACCTGCGCCGTCGTAAGCTGAGAAGTCAAACGACATTTTATATCTTGCCCAGTTTTCTTGTCTGTAGTTATTGATGAGGATGTCTTGACCGTTAGGGAGCACGATGTTAGGATGTTTGTCGTTGCCGCTGCCAGCGATGCGGAGGTACACGCCGCCTTCACCTTCTGTCATGCCTTGAAGGATGTTGCCGTCGCCGTCAGCATCGTAACCTACGCCTGCGAAGACGCCCCACCATGCTGGTGTGATGTCGAATTCAAAGTCGATGATGCCACCGTTTTTGAAGTTGAATTTGAAGTTGTCTGAGGCTTTACGTGTTGCTGTTCTACCAACGCCAGGACCGCCGTAAGGATAGTAAACAGCGATGCTTTCGTTTGGTGATAACAAACCGTCGCAGCTGTAGTCGACGTCGAAGTCTTGTGATGTTGATGCTGTCTGATAGTGTGTCGACCATCCGTCTTGTCCGTTAAGGCATTGCTCGCCTGTTTTATAATCGTCGAAGTTGATGATGTATTCTTCTTGAGCCACGAGAGCTGTCAAGCAGAACATCAAAGAAAATGCTAGAAATAATTTTTTCATATTCAATAATTTAAAATGTTATCAATTTGTCATCCACCATACCTTAGTTTCTCTAGTGTCGCCTGCCTCCATCTTCTTGACTTGCTCGTTGTAGTTGTCAAGGTTGTATGTGATTTCTGATTGAGGATAAGGCAATCTGTATGTGACGAGTTTTTTATGGTCTATTGTTGTAGGAGTGTCGAATGTACGACGAGCGAGTGACCATGCTTCGTTAGCTTGACGGAAGAGGTCTAACCAGCGTTGTTCGTGAATCAATTCAAGGTAAGCTTTTTCGTCGTATGTGAATGATGTGTTATAATAGACCTTTTCATTCATAATCTTAGAAGCATAAGATGAAGATGTTGAATATAAGTCGCCTGCGTCTAATATTTTTTGGAGTTCGCTATATACATATTTATAAGTAGCGTCAGTTCCGTAGATAGGAAGTTGTAACCATAAGTTCAAAGACAACTCGATACCTTTTCTGACGAATTCTTCTGTTGCCATTCCGAGACCGCCAGGGACGATGCCTTTTACTGTCATTTCTGCTTTGATGAAAGACACTTCAGCAGGACTGATTAAGATTTGAGGCACGAATACGTGGTCGCGGATGAGGTAATAGTTGAAAGGAGAGTAGAGGCATGATGGATTTTTGAATCCGTAGTTTTTGTCTCTTGAAGAAGAATAAGGTGCGCCACCTTCAGTAGGAGTGTTGGCGTCTCTGATTTGAGGGAATGCTCTCCATGCGCCTTCAGGATAAGCTGCTGTTTTGTTGTTGGTGTCGAAGAACACGAATACTCTTGGGTCGTAGATGTCGTTGTCTAAAGAGTCTGTTGGATTTGACATTCTAGCGAATACAGTCTCACCCATTCTTAAGTTTTTATGTTCACGGAAAGCCCAACCTTCATCGCCTAAGTTTTGACCTAAATATTGTGGCCATAAAGCGAATGCGCCATTGCCGCTGTAATAATAGTCGTCGACAGCAGGTTTGTTGAAAGCTTCTTTCAAGAGAGGCTCAGCGAAGACTTTGTCTTTGT
This sequence comes from Bacteroidales bacterium, assembly GCA_045656905.1. GTDB lineage: Bacteria > Bacteroidota > Bacteroidia > Bacteroidales > F082 > Limimorpha. Next base: position 3,517 of record JAZOSA010000079.1, on the reverse strand, counting down.
CGTACATTCTTAATCCGTGACGTAAGATCAAAGAGTTAGCGATTTTAGCCCATTTGTAATAATCGTTATGATACATTACGTCGTATGCGCCTAAAGAATAATAGGTGTTGCCTGATTCTGTCTTGGCTTGTCCGTTGCTTAAGGTATTTCTAGCCCAGACGAGTTCGTTCAATAATGTCTTGTAGATAGACTCTTGTGAGTCGTATTTTGGTTTTCTGTTTTCTACTGTGTTGTACCAGATGTAGCCGGCTTCTGAATAAGGGATGTCGCCGAACATATCTGTCACTTTGAATGTTTTAAAAGCTTCGATGACGATGAGTTGAGCTCTTACTTTATCGTCGATTTGATCGTCGCTTGTCGACTCGCACATTTCATCGAGGCGTTTGTCTATTTCATGAATGTTAGCCAATGCGAGGTAATAGTTGTTCCATACAGCGTCGACGCCGATATTGACATTACCCCAAGCTTCTGATGTGAGAGCACCGAGTTCTGTTTCAGGATAGAATATTTCGTTCCATAAGTAGAACTGTTCGTTGCTGTTTGCTACGAGACTGCTAACAACGCCATTGAATAATGGACCTATATCTGTTGTTGTTGGATTCATCTGGTTCTTGTTCATATCGTCAGGGATGCAAGAACTGAAAGAAAGACCTACCAACACTGTTGCTGCCAACAATATATTTTTGATATTTATGATATTCTTTTTCATATTTTTTCTCCTTTCATTTTAATTAAAGACCGAATCTGAGTGAGAAGATGAATGAACGTGTCATTGGGAATGAACCATATTCAAGACCTTGAGCATTACCTGTACCTAAAGTACCTTCTGGGTTGATGTTGTCAGGTAATGATTTGTAGAAGTAGAATAAGTCACGGCCAGTGACAGAGATGGAAGCGTTTTGGAACACTTTAAGCTTTTCAAGTATTCTGCTTGGGAAGTTGTAGCTGAGTGTTATTTCACGCATTTTAATCCATGTATTGTTGACGATGCCTGGAGTTGTGAGGTAGTTGCCCCAACCGCCGTAGTTAGGCATATATTTGTAGTAGTAGTGTACCACTTGTTCGTTTTCTGTTACTTCGCCTGTCTCAGGATTTACTTGAACGCCTGGCAATACGACGCCGTAGTTGCCGAGGAAGTTGCCTTCGCCGTCGTAGAGTGGAAGACCATTACCTTCGCGTTCGTACAATGATTCGTTGCTTTGACCTGTTTGCATTGCGATGACGTAAGAACCGCAGTAGATCTGACCGCCGAGTTTAGCATCGATTAAAGCGTATAATGAGAGGTTTTTGTAGCTGTATTTAAGGTTGATACCGCCTGTCACTGCAGGAGCGCAGTTGCCAACAGGGACGCGTTGGTTTGTCTTGAGGTATTCTGTTCCTTCGTCGTTGAGGACAGGACGCATATTGCCGTTAGCGTCTTCAGCATAGACATAGTCCCAACCGTAGATTGTACCGTATTGTTCGCCTTCTTGAACTGCGATAGCAGGACCGTTGTCGCCCCATACTTCTGACAAGATATACATGTCGGCGCCGCCTAAGTCAACGATGCGGTTGGTGTTTCTAGCGATGTTCAAACCTAATTGAAGGTAGCTGTCAGCTTTTTGGAATACGTTGTAGTTGACAATAGCTTCGATACCTTTGTTTGTGACGATACCTGTGTTGATACGAGCACTGCTTGAACCAGATGACACTGCCATTGGAGAAGCGAGGATTTGATCCCATGAATAAATGTCGTAGTATGTGATGTCCATATTGACTTTATCCCACAAACCGATGTCGAGACCGACTTCAAATGAACGTTGACGTTGTGGCTTCAATTGGAGAGGTGGCACTTGTGTTGGTAAAAATGATGAAAGTTGACCACCGAAAGAGCCTGTTGTGTAGGTGAAGTCTAACTGATAAGGAAGGTCGTCGCTAGCTGTCATAGCAGCAGAACCTCTTAACTTCAAGAAGCTGATAGGACCCCAGTTGATTTTGAATGCTTCTGTAGCGATGAAGCTCAATGTTGCTGATGGATAGAAGTAGCTGTTGTTATCCACTGGCAATGTTGAAGACCAGTCGTGTCTTCCTGTGAAGTCCATGAAGAGGAAGTTTTTGTAAGATATGTTCAAGAAACCGTATAATGAGTTCACTTGTTTTTCATAACGAGACTCGCCTGGGAGCATGTTTGTTGTGAGAGGGTTAGAACCACCGCTTAAGAAGTTGTAGAATGTATATAATCCTTCGTAAGCCCATGTTCCTGTGCCTGCCCATAAGCCGTAAGTGTTTCTGTAGTAGCGTTCACCACCGAAAGAGAGGCGTACGTTGAATAAAGAACCGAAGATATAGTCTTTATGAGCTGTGAAGAGGAAGTCGGCGTCGAGAGTGTAGTCTCTTGTCAGACTTTGTTTGTAGTAACCGCCTGTCATTCCGTCGACAGCAGTAGGTTTGTTCTTTGTTTCGTATTGGTCTAAGCTGAAGTCGAGAGCAGCTTTACCAGCGAATGTCAACCAGTCGGTGATGTCGTAAGTGAGACGGAGAGAACCGTAAGCTTTGTCACGGTCGAGGGTTGTGTTGTTGTTATAGAATGACCAGAATGTGTTTGCGTTGATATATTGGAAAGGATATGTACCCCATTCTGTCATTGTTCCGTCAGGTTGTTCGTATGTTGTTGATTCGATACCTTTCCAGCTTCTTGGCCAGCTGTAGAGAAGGCCTTTGTTGAAGTTGCTGTATGACTCGCCGAGGACTGGTGAGTTGAGACGGTGGTAGTCGAAGTATGTGAATGAAACGTCAGCTTTTATTCTCTTTGAGATGTTCAACATAGAACCGACGTTGAATGTTGTCTGACGTAAGTTACAGTTGTCGATGATAGCGTCAGAGCGGTCGTCGGTGACAGAGACTCTCACAGAACCGAAGTCGCCGGCATTTTGGAAAGAGACGTTGTTTGTGAATGAATGTGCGTTTTTGTACAACATGCTGAGGTTGTCAGGCTGTGGAGTGTAGTCTCTCATAACGCTGTCCCACCATAACATTGTTGTTCCGTCCATGACAGGACCCCATGACACCGCACCGCCGTAGTAACCGAAAGTGGTGTTTGTTGGTTCGCCTTCTGGACCTAAGTCGGCATTATATCCGTTGACGTCATAGACGTAGTTGCCGTTTTCGTCTTGTTTTAATGTTGGTGTTTGGAATGACAAAGGACCGCCAGCGCCATATTTGTTTTGAACGTCGCGGTATCCGTAAGGATTTGTCAACTTGTATGTTGATGAGAAGTTAAGACCGAGACCTTGTTGTTTCTTACCTTTCTTTGTAGTGATGAGCACCACGCCGTTACCGCCTCGTGAACCGTAAAGAGCAGCTGCGGTAGGTCCTTTCAAGATGTTGAGGTCTTCGATATCTTCTTGGTTGATATTGTTAAGTGCAGTACCCCAGTCTCGTCCGCCGTCCCATCCAGTGACGCCACCTTCGTTGGTCATAGGGACACCGTCGACGACGATGAGTGGCTGGTTGTCGCCGAAGATGCTGTTGTTACCAC